>JAUYMX010000056.1 GCA_030699345.1 Methylococcaceae bacterium | reverse complement strand
CGGTCGCGACGTGGGCGTCGCTCCCACAAGACATTTTCAAGGCAATCAACTGATGCTGAATAGTTACTTTGATTTTAGACAAGCTCCGCACGAACACATCCAATATCCGGTCGTGCTGAGCTTGTCGCAGTGCGATTTTTTAGAGGCCCTTTAAGGTAAAAACTTAATGGCGGCAATCACAATGCCGCCCACGGATAAAGTAGTGGCAAAAGACCAAATCATAAACCGGTCAATTCTTATCGTAAGCGCTTCGAAACGTTTTTCTGCCTGCTCAAAACGCTTGTCAACTTGCTCAAAGCGCCTGTCGACTTGTTCAAAGCGCTTGCTCATCTCTTCGCGCATCAAATCGAAGCGCTTGTCCATTTCCTCGCGCATTAAATCAAAACGTTTGTCCATGTCCTCGCGTAGGCCCTGTATTTCCTCGCGTAATTCAATATCTAAATGGGCAAAGTGATTAGTTTGGGCTTTTAACACTAATACCATCATTTCTTCAGGGCTAATGGCTTTGCCGTCGCCCACCAAGTTCATAACCCGTTGGGCCTGATTATCCAGCCATTGTTCAAAAAACTTATCGTCAAACATTTTTATAACCTTAATGAGGTTGCTCTTCATCAATATTTTAAGCAGTATGCCATAAAGAAAAAGGGTGTAATCGACTTTGTCAGGTGAAAAGCGCCAGGAATTTTTACTCTATCGAGAGGGATGTATATGCCTAAACGGCATTTTATCGAACAGTTATTGCGGGCTATAAAATCACATTAGATGGTGATTTAAGCGACAGCTGGAAATAAATGTAAAGAAAGACAATAGTAGCTATCTTGATTGAGTTTGTTGTTCTATATTTTGAGCATTGTTAGTTAAATGTAGGGGCTGTGCCATTGATACAGGCAAGTTTACAATCTTAACACTGTGAAATATTTTTAGGATAACGCGTATGAAATCAGAAAATCCCCCCCAAAAAGCCAATATTGATCAATGTATTCGCAATTTAAATAAGCTTCATAAACAGAGATTGGGTTTTATTGGCCCATTTATAGGTATGCTGCTAATCCTATTGTTTGGTATTGCCTTGCTGCCTTTGTATCTATTCCTGCTTTTTTTCAACGTCGTGTATTTTTGGATCAGAAGACAAAAAAACATTGATCCCAAACCTTACTTTAATTATGACCGCCACAACATAGCGCATTTACGCTTTGCGGACAAAGTGTGGTGCGAATATTGTGAGTGGGCGAATGGCACACTGCAATGGGCTTTAGCCATCACAAATGAGATAGAACGCCGATATTGTCCTATCAAAAATCAATGTGATCCGCATTGTGAAAAAGCTAAAAACTGGCGCGAGGAATTTTTAAACTATGAGCACAAACCTGAAGATATTGATCGTTATTATCAAGATAGATACCTGCAAGAATCGAACTTGGATGATTAACAAGAAATATATAACAAATATTTGAGTTGTTTTAATCAGCAAATCCCTTCAAATAAATAGATAGGAAAGTAACGTGCCCCAATTTAATTATGACCTGGCTTTTTCTAGGAATAACGGTATTACCAATGCCGAAGAACAAACACGCTTAAAAAATGCCACTTTTGCTATTGCTGGCATGGGTGGTGTGGGCGGTGACTATTTGATTACGTTAGCACGGGCTGGTGTGGGCAATTTCAAAATATCGGATTTTGATGAGTTTGAAATAAAAAACTTTAATCGGCAGTATGGCGCGACTATGTCCACTGTTGGCCGTAAAAAAATGGACGTTATGCATGAGCTTGCTTTGGATATTAACCCTAAAGCCAATATAAAAACCTATCCTGAAGGCATCAACGAAAATAATATTGATGATTTTTTAACGGGCGTGGATGTATTTGTAGATGCGGTTGAGTTTTTTGAGGTAAAGGTGCATCGTTTGATTGTCAATGCCTGTCGAGAAAGGCATATTCCTGTCATATTTGGTGTGCCTATGGGCTTTGGTGTGGGAGCGTTGGTTTTTACATCTGAAGGCATGTCTTTTGATGAATATTTTGACATTGATTTTGACGCTCCCTTAGGCATACAAGCTTTAAAATTAGCATTGGCTTCAGCACCTGCTGGGTTTCACCTTAAGTATATTCAGCCAGCTGCATTTGATCTTGGTAATCGCAAAGGGCCTAGTATTGCAAGTGGTTGTAAACTGGCAACAGGTATTGTTGTTACCAAGGCTTTATTAGCCTTACTTCACCCTACGGAGCTGAAACCTATACCCCACTATACTTGTTATGATGCACGCTTGAATCGATTAAAAAAGGGCTATTTGTGGATGGGTAACCGTAACCCTTTGCAACAATTGAAATTTTTTATAGCAAGAAAAAGGCTGGGTATTTAGCTGTTCAATACAATAGCTTGATTTTCTTGATTAAAGGCTAATTCATACGCCGTTAAGGTAAAAACTTAATGGCCAAATTACAATGCCACCTGCTGCTGAAAGCGTGGTAGCAAAAGACCAGATCATCAAACGATCAATTCGTGTGGTCAGTGTTTCGAAACGTTTATCGACTTGTTCAAAGTGATTATCCATATCTCCCCGCAGGCTTTGTATTTCCTCACGTAATTCAATATTTGAAAGGGCAAAGTGATTGGTTTGGGCTTTTAATACCAATACCATTATTCCTTGAGGGCTATTAGCTTTGCCGTCGCCCACTAAGTTCATTAGCCATTGTTCAAAAAAAAACTTACCGTCAAACATATTTTCTAACCTTAAATGAGATTGCTCTTCAATATGTTGAGCGGTATGCCATAAAGAAGCAATGCGGTGTCAGGATTTTTTACACTTTTATTTTTAGCTCTTTGATGATGGTTTTTTTGAAAGATGTGACTAAGCCAGTTTTAATAGGCCCTGGCAGACTCAAAAACATTATTCTTGCTGGTTGCGCGAGTAATGCCATTTGAAACTGTAAAGAAAATTGTTGAACATCGGGATAATTTAAGGAAAAGTGTCAGGTTTTTTTACATTTAATTATGATGGTACTGGAAAGGGTTTTGTAACGCATTGTAAAATATAGGTTAATTATGTTGGCATGATGTCTGCTTTATTTAATTGTGAGCATTATGCTCAGCCCGGCTGAGATGATTTACGGGATATGAATTTGGTAGCTTCTTTCTGAAAATTTAAATTGAGAATAAAAATATGAACTTAAAAAAAATTTTACTTGCTAGCAGCATTGCTGCTTTAGCTTCTATATCTACAACAGCTTCAGCAGCCTCGGTTCTTGGTATTACATGGGATGAGAATTCTAATGTTGACTTCACAACTACTGGTGTCATTTGGGAGCAAACTCCATCTGCCACAGTGGGTAGTCAGCTGACTGGTTATGGTGCATTTACCCTGCTAAACAATAATACAGTCGCCACTTATGGCGGTGGTAGCAAGATATTGACTTTTTCTTTTACAGTCGAGCTCACTAGTTTTAATTTAAATCCTTTCACTGCAGACCCTAACGATGGCTTTTTTACATATAAAGGTGTGAATGAAGGTATTGGTTTATCTCATGTCAATGTTTTTTCAACAGATATAGCAAACTATGATGTTACCAATTTAAGCACCCAAACTCTCGCTAACGCACAGTCAGGAGATGTATTCTTAACCAGCTCGCTTACTGCAGTAGGTTTAAGTGGTACTGGAACTAACTTTGCTAGTCCAAATGCTAAAAGTGGTACTGGTACTGGTTGGCTAGAGGCGAACGGTGGTGCGGCCTTAGCTTTTCTTGACACGAATACCCAAGTAGATCCTTTGGGTGTATTGGCTGACTTTACATTTTCCAGTTCTTTTAACCAAGCGCCAAATCAGTTCCCTCTCGGCTTTCCATACACTGGTACTGTGACTGTAACAGGTCAAAGCATTAATGTTCCAGAGCCTGCTTCAATAGCATTGTTGGGTCTTGGTTTGTTGGGTCTTGGTTTGCGTCGCCGTAATCAAGCTTAATTTGCCTGAAAAATTAGTTTAAAAAAGCCCGGTTACCATATGGTAACCGGGCTTTTTTGCTTGCTTGTGAGCGTCTAGCAATTTATCGACTTAAAGAAAGGGGGTTAAAAACCTTTTGATGAGTTTTATTTTTGATACACTGAATTTTTTAGAATGCCCAGTTTTCCAGCTTCCACAGTAAGTGAAAAATTCCATCATTTAATCAGGGAGTGCTCAGCTGTTGGATTTTTAAGCGGTTTTTATCTTTGACGAAATCAAAGGCGAATTTCCATTTTTATGCAGATTAGGTGATGTATGCAAGACGGTGTCAGATTTGCAACGACTGAAGAGGAACTAAAAGCATCTTATCAGTTGCGATACAGGGTGTATGTGGAATGCATGGGTCGGCTTAAGGATAAAGGCGATCATCAACTTAAAGAGTTGCGAGATAGTCATGATGACAATGCTAGGGCCGTGGTTGCTATTAAGGGTGGCGAGGCTATTGGTACTCTGAGGTTATTTTGGGGTGGGGATAAGCTTTTTAGCCAGACGTTGATAGAGGCTTATCATCTGTCGTCATTCCTGGAGAAGCTAGAGCAACCACAGATTTGTATCGTTGAGCGATTGATGGTCGATGAAAAGCATCGCGGATCCAGTGCTACATTGCGTATGTATAAAGAGGTGATGCATTTTGTGCTTGATAATCACATTGAAGCGGTCTTGCTGGATTGCGAGCCGCACCACTTAAATTCTTATTTAAAATTGGGCTTTAGGCCATTTACTAAAACCTATTCATACCCGGGCATTGGCTTAGTCATCCCGATGGTGTTGATTTCGGGAGATTATGAACATTTGCAAAGTGTCGGTTCGCCGTTTGCGCTATTAACTAGCGAAAAGGATTTGGACCATTGTCTTTATGTAAATGAATTGCTGGATATTATTAGTGATAATAAAAATGTTGTCAGTGAGACAGCATGGGATCATGCTGATTTTGTGCGGCAAATATATGCAGACAAGCATCTTTGGGAAGATGGTAATCCAAAAATATTTGATGGTTTGAGCGATGATGAAATCTGTCGTGTTATCGAAAAAAGCCACATCATTGAGTGTAAAGAAGGCGATCACATTATTGAAACAAATAATGCCGCCAAAACGATGTTTGTAGTGATTTCCGGAATAGTTGAGGTTTACCGAAGCAAAGATCAATTGGCCGTTATTGCTCAAGGTGGGGTTATTGGTGAGGTTGCTTTTTTTTTGCAGCGATCTCGCTCCGCCAGCATTATCGCAGCAACCCATGATGTTAGATTGTTGAGTCTTGATGAGCCATCAATGTCACGCTTGTTAAAGTTTGAGCCGGTGTTGGCGAATAAGATTTTAACTAATTTATGTCGCGTGTTGTGTTCCCGATTAATCGGTGGCGTTGAGACTTCGGATTTAAGGTCAAATTGATATTACGTAAAGCATGGCTGCATTGATCATGCAGCCAACTATCGCAAAACCGCCCATCGATAACTCGATGGGCGGTTTTTTTATGGCCCTTATTTGGCTTTTAACTGTTCAAGTAAACTAACGGCGGCTTTTTTCTCTGAAAAATCCTGTTCTAATTTCACAATGGTTTCCAGAATCTCTAACGCTTTTTGTTTGTTGTTATTGGCAGCATAAGCTTCAGCTAAGTGAAATTGAATGTCGTTGGCTTTGGGTGCCAGACCGGCAGCTTTTTCTAGGATGGTTAAACCTTCAGCGGGTTGGCCCTGTTTAAGCAGAATGTAGCCATAGGTATCAGCAATTGCGGCTGATTCGGGGGCTTTTTCAAAGGCTTTTTTACCTAATCCGATTGCTTTGGGATCTTTTTGTTGCGAATAAACCCAAGCTAAATTGTTCAAGGCCAATAAGTTATCAGGTTGCTCTGTCAGCATTGCCTGATAATGATTTTCGGTTTGTTTGTAATCGTTTTGTTGTTGATAAATAGTTGCTAGCTTGAAATGGATGCCAATATTTTTAGGGTTTTTTGCCAGTTCGGTATTAAGCAATTTGATAGCATCGGCTGGTTTTTTTTGCGCACTTAGCAAGTCAGCAATCGTGAACAAAATTTTGTCATTCGCTTGTTGTTGATAGGCTTTTTGGTAGGCGGCAGTGGCTTTGTCCAGTTTTTTGTCTGCTAAGTAAGCATCGCCTTGCAAAACTTTACCTAAAGGTAATTTAGGAAATTGACTATCTAATTTAGTGGCCAGATCAAGCGCTTCTTTAGAGCGGCCTAATTTAATTAAATAGGCAGCTTTGAACAGATTAGCTTGAGGATTATTGGTGTCAATTTTTGCAGCTTCGTCTAGCAAGGCTATAACTTCTTTGTCTTTACCGGTTTGTTCGCTAAGTAGTTGGGCAATTAACAGGCGGTGACTAATATCTTGTTTATCGTTGTTAATTATTTTGCGCAGGCTTTGTTCGGCCAAGTCTTTTTTGTTGTTGATCAGTTGCGCACCAGCTAGAAGAGATAGGGCGATATTGTTATTGGGATAGCGTTTAATTAGGTCTTCGCTGAGCGGCAGGATTTTTTCGGGTTGTTTTTCTGAAGCGTAAAATTTGCCCAGATTTTTAACAATTTCAGCTTCGGCATTAATGTCACCTTTAACCTTTTCTAACGCTGCAGTTAAGATATTTTCTACTTCAACAGTATTTTTTTGCTTTAAGGCTACGTCGGCTAATAAAAGATAGGCGTTGATAGCTTTGTCGTTAATTGCTAAACCCTTATTGGCATATTCTTTAGCTTGATCCAGTTTATTTTCTTCCAGGTTTAATTTTGCTAATCCCAGATAGGCCAAGATGTTTTTGGGATCCAAGCTAATAGCTTTTTGATAGCTTTGTTCAGCGGCCGGTAAATCTTTTTTTATAGTAAAAACTAAGGCTTGCAGATTGATGAAGCCGGCTTCATTCGGGTTGCTCTTCAACAGTTCGGATACTTTTTTATCAGCTTCGTCGACTTTGTTTTGTTTTAGCAGATTCAGCACTTCCAGGTAATCGGACTTCTTTTTATTAATTTCAGATTGCTGCAATGATTCTAAAATAGAAGGTGAGCTGCTTGATTCATTGGGTAATGGAGAAAATTGTTCCGAGTCACTGCCAAAACTGTTTTGTTGCCGATCTAGGAGATCGTAAGTAGCGGCAGTTATGCTCGAACTAGTCGTTAATAGCCCCAGGATTATTGCGGCCAATGTCTGTTTGTTATGTGTGTTGTATTTTTTCATGATGCCCTCTTGGATTAAAGATTGCTTTTTTGTGGGTTAATTACGAACGGGAGCTTAGCGTGATTTCTCTGCCGCTGCGGCCCTAAAGAATAGCTGGTGTTGCTTGTGTTTGATAGCCCTTTTATAGCAAGGGCTATTCATATCCAGGATATTAGGATTAATCAATGAAACGTTTAGTTAAATCTCCATAGGCATCAATGCGCCGGTCGCGCAGGTAAGGCCAGATGCGTCTGACGTGCTCTGATCTGTTGCTGTCAAGTGTGCAGGTTAAAAGCGTGTTATCTATATCATTGGCGCGAACGATAAATTCACCTTGTGGTCCTGCGATAAAACTATTACCCCAAAATTGAATGCCTGCGTCGGAGTCAGGGGCTTTTTCAAAGCCGATACGGTTACAGGAAATAACCGGGATGCCGTTAGCAACGGCATGAGCACGTTGCACAGTTACCCAGGCATCCAGTTGGCGTTGCTGTTCTTCTTTGGAGTCTTGAGGATCCCAGCCGATCGCGGTGGGATAAATTAAAATTTCCGCTCCTGCCAGTGCCATTAATCGTGCCGCCTCAGGAAACCACTGATCCCAGCAAATCAGCACGCCCAGTTTGCCGATTGAGGTTGTTATTGGCGTAAAGCCCAAGTCGCCGGGGGTGAAATAATATTTTTCATAAAATCCCGGATCATCAGGAATATGCATTTTTCGGTATTTGCCGGCGATACTGCCATCTTTGTCAAACACTACGGCGGTATTGTGATAAAGCCCAGGCGCTCTTTTTTCAAAGATAGTGGAAACAATCACAATGCCCAGTTGTTTGGCGACGTTACTCAAAATTTCCGTGGTTGGCCCTGGAATCGATTGTGCAAGATTAAAGTGCTGATGATCTTCGTTTTGGCAAAAATATGGCCCTAAATGCAGCTCAGGCAAAACTACCAAGTCAGCATTGGCTGCAGCGGCTTCATGGATTTTGGCGATAGAAAAATCGAGATTGCTTTGCCGATCTTTGTCGCAGGGCTGTTGGACGGCGCTAACGATGAGAGTGTTTTTCATAGATTTAAGAACTTAGTTAGTTTTCAATGGCGATATTTTATAACAGCTTGACTTAGCTTTTTGAGTATTCAGTCAACAAGTTTGGTGTTTTTGGTCAAATACACGCGGCACGCTGGGTTTTGCCTGTTTGCTTGTTATAATGACCACAATTTGTAAACGTAACAGTTCTGATCGAGAGATTTCATGATTCAAGGTAGTATCGTAGCGTTAGTAACACCGATGGATGAAAGCGGTGCTATTGACAAGGAAAGTTTAAAAAAATTGCTGGAATTTCATATCGAGCAGGGCACCGATGCGATTGTGGCGGTAGGCACAACCGGCGAGTCGGCGACCTTGGATGAAGACGAGCATTGCGACGTCATCAAAACAGTTGTTGATGTCGTTGCCGGTAGAATCCCGGTGATTGCCGGTACCGGTGCCAACGCAACATCTGAAGCTATCAATTTAACTCGAAAAGCTAAGCAAGCTGGTGCAGATGCCTGTTTGATCGTAACACCTTATTACAACAAGCCGACTCAGCAAGGTTTGTATTTACACTATAAAGCCATTGCTGAAGCTGTCGATATTCCTCAGATTCTATACAACGTACCGGGCCGGACTGCCTGCGATATGTTGCCCGATACTGTAGGCAGACTATCGCATGTCGATAATATTGTCGGCATTAAAGACGCTACCGGCGATTTGTCCAGAGTGCAAAAATTCCGCGATTTGACCAGCGCCGATTTCGCGCTATACAGCGGCGATGATGCTACCAGCCGGGAGTTTTGCTTGTTGGGTGGTCACGGCACAATTACTGTTACCGGTAATGTCGCGCCGCGATTGGTGCATGAAATGATCTCTGCAGCAATTAACGGCGACAATGCAACTGCATTGGCAATTGACCTGAAATTACAGGCATTACATAAAGATTTGTTTATTCAGTCCAACCCTATTCCGGTTAAGTGGGCAGTGGCTGAACTGGGCTTGATTTCAAAAGGGATTCGCTTGCCGTTAACTTGGCTGACGGAGGATTGCTTTGATGTCGTGCGCAGTGCGATGCGTAAAGCGGAAGTAATTTAATGTCAATTATGAAGCGCAAGCTGTTATCTCGGTTTTTCATACTTGTCATGCTGATGTTTTTATCTGCCTGTAGTTATGTGCAATCGCTATTTCCAGATAAAGAAAGAGATTATCAGTTCACTACGGAAATTCCATCATTAGTCTTACCGCCTGATTTGAATCGCTCAGCTAATGCAGCTGCGGCAGCACCAGTTCCAGCTAAAGAACCAGCGGTTGAGGTTGTTGCTGGCGGATCAGCTACGGAGGCGGAGATTTCTCCGAATATTGAGCCTGCCGAGGCGGAGCCGTCTGTTGATCAAAAAACTATTCAAGTCGAATTGGTTAAGTCTGAGCAAGGCGAAAACCGGTTGCGTATCGGTGCGCCATTAGCACAAGCTTGGCGTATTGTTGGTAAGGCCTTAAGTCGTAAATCCATGGAAGTGACTCAGCGGCTTCAGGCAGAAAACTCGTTTGTTGTGCAATACAATCCCAATGAAGAAAAGGTTGAGGATGACTCTATTTGGGATGAGTTGAAGTTTATGTTTGGCGGATTTGAACCCGGCGATAAAGAATATATTGTTGAGTTACAAGATATTGACGAGCAAGTAACGGAAGTTTTAGTTACTGACAAAGAAAAACAATCCAGCGCTGGCGATGGCGTTGGATTAAGTTTGCTGACATTGATTAAAGATACTATTAAGTCTGATTTGGCCGGTAAATAATTATCGACAATTGGCATTTGAATGAGTTTGCTCTTCGATACGAGCTGGGTTTGTTATTTTTACAATCCACCGAGACAGTAACCAAAGTACACGGGCCTTAAGCCATTTACCTGATAGCCTTATCGTAAGCTGTGTTTCGCGATGGGCATTAAATTCACATAATATTCGTTTCACACATGTTAAAACTATCTGGCCCTTCCGCATTATCTGATTTTCGCATTA
>JAUYMX010000055.1 GCA_030699345.1 Methylococcaceae bacterium | reverse complement strand
ACTATTTAGGCTTTTGACCGACAGCCCGACATAATCCGGGGACAATTTTTGAATAAATTCAAAGGTTTGCTCTTTCACTAAGTAATCAAATCGCAAAGCAAGACGATAACCGCGGCGGCGATAATTCTTCAGGCCATTGGTAAGTTCTTGATGATAACGGGCATACTGGCTATTGGCGGCAAGTGTTATCACGACGTTTTCGGTAGTGAGTCCGCATTGTTCAATCACTTCACCAAAATATGCGCCGTGGTCATGTTTTATGCTCAATATATGTCTTGGGTCCACGGTCAAAAACAGGCTGTCTTGTAAGTGCGTTAACGGCAAAAAATTTAACATGTGGACGGTTCTGGACAGGCGGTCGAAATTGACGATCGAGTCGAACTCGACCCCCGGCTGAGGCGTATCCGCTAGTAAATTTTCAATATCATTGGCATACAAATGCTGGGCTTCACAGGTAGACACATTTAATTTGGCAAAATACCCGATAGTTTTGGTGGTTTGCTGGGTTTTTCTAATCGGCGCAAACGCGCTGTTTATTTTAAGCGGACCAAATAGGCCGCTGACTGTGCCGTTCTCCAGGATAAATGGCCGAAAGCTGACACGGTGTTCTTGCTCAAATCTGTCATTAAAGTATTCCACCAGATTTTGTAATGGCATTGCGATATGCTCCTAAATTGTGACTCGATGAGATGTCGTAGTGAGTGTTTTCCATCTTGAGTATTCACAACAGTAAAGTTGATCAATTCAAGAATATTACCCAAGAAAAAAAGCGGGCTTAAAGCCCGCTTTGAAGACATCCTTGTTTTTTGGGAGGAGAGACTTTAACGATCCTTTATGCCAGCCTTACACAGTTGAACTCAAGCAATCTCATTGGGTATGGATAATGATAAATGCTGTATTTTTTGTGGCTTAGCGCCATTGAGATAAAGCTTAGTTTAATTTTATTATGTAATAAAACGATATATTTAGATAAATGCATCTAAATATAAGATTTATTAATTGGTGCTGAAGGTTGTTTACAAAATTATTCGCATTGGGTTTGTCTTAGTGCTTAATGTCTATAGCGCGAACTGAGTTGATGGCGCTAAAGTTAAAAACTGCAAGTTACCGTCGAGTCTATGCGTAGAATTAATGCAAATTCCCTAAACACCAAATCTAAAATGCTTATTCATTCCGAATTTACTGCTGCCTGGTGGTTAAAAAATCATCATTTACAAACCATTTATCCGGCCTTATCCCGAAAAATATCTTTTCTTCCGCATTATCAGCGAGAGAGATTAACGACTCCCGATGATGATTTTATTGAGGTTGATTTCTGTGGCATAGGTACCCAACCGTTGATTATCTTGTTGCACGGCTTAACCGGCAGTTCTCAATCAGGTTATATCAAAGGCCTGCAGCAGATTCTTTTCAGTCAAGGGTTTCGTAGCGCAGCGCTTAATTTTCGTGGATGCAGTGGCAGACCTAATAACAAAGCACGCAGTTACCATTCGGGAGATACAGAGGATATAAACTTTTTGTATAAAACCCTGCGCGCGCGCGAGCCCAATACACCTTTAGGGGCGGTTGGTTTTTCATTAGGCGGTAATGTGTTGTTGAAATGGTTAGGCGAGCAAGGCAAGGCAGTTGATCTTTTTGCGGCCGTAGCCGTGTCGGTGCCGTTAGTGCTGAGTGTTTGTGCAACAAAGCTTGATAGCGGCTTTTCAAAATTGTATCGAAAAAACTTGCTGAAAGAGCTTGAGGACTACATGCAAGCCAAACTGATACATTTGGAAAATATTGGCAGTGTTGAAGAAGCCATCAAGATTAAGAATCTGGGTGACTTGTCATCAATCCAGTCATTTTGGCAATATGACGATCAAGTCGTCGCAAAATTACACGGCTTTAATGATGTCTTTGACTATTACCAGCGCAGCAGCTCCAGGCAATTTCTTAAGTCTATAACGGTACCGACCTTGTTAATTCAGGCCGCCGACGACCCATTTATGACGGCTGCTGTGTTGCCGGACCAAGATGAGTTGTCGCCATCGGTCACTATGGAGATAGCCTCTGGCGGCGGGCACGTCGGATTTGTTGCAGGAAAAAACCCATTTAAGCCTGACTTTTGGCTGGAACAGCGCATTCCGCAATATTTAAAGCAGCAAATCAATATCGGTTAATGTCTTGGTAGCCCCAAAAGATAGTTAGCGCTGCTGGCGCCATCGATAATAAATATCACCATCATCGCACTGCCAACTCAGGCGTCGATCACCATTGCCAGCTACTTGCGGCTGGCAATGATGGTCAATTTTGAATTGCTCCCATTGCCCCTCGTCCATATTGGCATCGACATATAAAGTGGTCAACTTAATGGTGATCATTGTAAAAACTATCACCAACATAACTGTGGATAGTTGCTGTCTTAGCAGCAAGCGTCTTAGCCAATTGAAAGTGGTCATTGCAATTCATCCCAAACTAAAACCAGATTAATTAATGTGATCTAAACCGTCACCTTGTCAAACAATTATCGACACGATAATTGTTTGACAAGGTGACGGTTTTATTTTAATGTTTTGATTCGATACTAATAACTATAACAGGAGTCGAACATGTCTAACGCAATTTTCTATCACGCAGGATGCCCGGTTTGTCTGGGTGCCGAGCAATTATTGGTCAACGCACTTGATCATGCCAAATACCAATTAGAAGTAGTCCATTTGGGGGAGCAACCAACACGCATTAATGAAGCCGATGCGGCCGGAGTTAAATCTGTTCCCGCCGTGGTTATTGATGGGCAGGTATTTCATATTAATTTTGGTGCTGCACTGGCAGACCTAAAATCTTGAGGAGTAATTCATGTCTGAACAAAATCAAGCACAAGATAAAGACCATTTTGTACTCTATGTAGCGCTGGTGACAGTGTTTGCGGTGGGTGCGCTACTGATGGTAAAGCTCAGTGAAAATGACAAATTTGCTCCGATTAAAGATCAAATTAATGAAGAAAATCAGCAAATGAACATCCGTGTTCTTAATCAACGCGGAGAATAAATGATGAAAATTTATGCTATTGCAGGTGTGTTGCTGGCCTATTGTTTTGCAAATCCGCTCGGTGCAACGGAATATATTTATCGAGATCTAATGGCTAATACTTTGCCTTCGGCCCAATGTGAAACCGAATCCAAAGCCAAACAAAGCGCCGCCAAGCCCTATAACATTGACAGATATAGCAAAAGATTCTGTCAATCTCAAGGTTATGGCTGGCATGTTGACGAGGTAAAAGAAATAGGCAAATCCGCATGCAATGAATGCAGCGATAAAAAAGGCCTGCAAAAATGTTACCAGGAAGATGTTGTCGTGACCTGCAAGCGTATCAAGCCGGGTTCAGTCGGTATGTTGCCTGGCAAGGGTTAGACGAGGGCAATAAAAATAGATATTTGATTTGTAACTATTCAGCGAGTTTTTTTGAGGGCAGAAGAATACCGCATTACCGGGTGGGAGCGACGCCCTCGTCGCGATTTGAAGCCTTCGGTCGCGACGTGGGCGTCGCTCCCACAAGACATTTTCAAGGCAATCAACTGATGCTGAATAGTTACTTTGATTTTAGACAAGCTCCGCACGAACACATCCAATATCCGGTCGTGCTGAG
>JAUYMX010000052.1 GCA_030699345.1 Methylococcaceae bacterium | reverse complement strand
AGCAGCGACAGTGTGAGAAAGCCGTGTGCGATCGGCGCACCAAAAGGACCGGCAATGAAGTTAAATAGGTATGGTAATGAGCAATATTATTAAACAATTAGAAGCTGAACAGCTTAAACAAATTCCTGAATTTGGTCCTGGCGATACAGTTATCGTTCAGGTTAAAGTTAGAGAAGGCGAGCGCGAAAGAATTCAGGCATTTGAAGGCGTTGTGATTGCAAAGCGTAATCGCGGTTTGAATTCAGCTTTTACAGTAAGAAAAATATCTTACGGCACTGGTGTTGAGCGTGTTTTCCAAACACACAGCCCAATTATCAGCGAAATTCAAGTTAAACGTCGCGGTGACGTTCGTCGTGCTAAGTTGTACTACTTACGCGATTTGACTGGTAAAGCAGCACGTATCAAAGAAAAGCTTTAATTAAGCTTTGATGTGCAACAAAAAGGCAGCCCTGAGCTGCCTTTTTTGTGTCTTGAATTACAGCAATACGAAATACATTTCTGTTAGGTCAAGCTTTGCAAGGATTCCTGAATCATGTCAATCGTAATTGAGTGGGTAGACAGTGCGTCCGGTCCGGATGAAGTGATACAAATTCAAACACCGGCTGGTAATCTTGTTGTTCATAGTCAACGAGGTGTTATCTTCGATGTGGATTGGACGAGTGATGATGTTCGCACCCAACTCGTTGAGCATTACTTGCAGCGCCAAATGGCGGAATATTGCTTAAATACCAGCGTTCCCATGCACATAAAACTGCTAAAGCAAGGCAGTGATTACAGAAATCGGGTGTGGAATGAGCTTTGTCAGATTCCCTTAGGTGAAACAATGACCTATTCGGCCTTGGCTAAAAAAATAGGCTCATCTGCACGCGCTGTTGGTAACGCCTGCCGTGACAATCCCTATCCATTCTTTATTCCCTGTCATCGGGTTGTTTCAGTGTCAGGGATGGGCGGATATTGCGGGCAAACGCAAGGCGAATTAATGAATATCAAAATTAAATTGCTGGAATTTGAAGCAGCCCAAGTATGAGTCCAACTTTTTTGATTGAGCAGTTTCTCGATGCCGCTTGGGCAGAGCAGGGCTTGAGTGATAACACCCTATCGGCCTATCGTAGCGATTTGAGCATTTTTGCTAAATGGCTGGCAGGAAAATCTATGTTGGAAGTCGATGGTGGTGATCTTTCCGGATTTCTCGCCAGTCGCTATAAAGACGGTATTGGCAACAG
>JAUYMX010000044.1 GCA_030699345.1 Methylococcaceae bacterium | reverse complement strand
GGATCAACAACAAACCTTAAACCTGTTTGGCGATTACTATCACGTTGACGTGTTAAACGATCCTAACGGCACCGGTCACCAAAACATCAGAAACTTTATGCGTGATGGTTGGCCCGGCATTCAGCTTAACGGCACAGCACTAACCCCAAAATAAGCGCCACATCAATTTAGTCGCCGTAAGCCGATGACAGTCGACTTTCTTATCATTGGCCAAGGATTGGCTGGCAGTTTACTGGCTTGGGAACTGTTGCAGCGCGGCTGTAAAGTCTTAATAGTTGATAACAACCAGGAAAACGCCTCGCAAATTGCCGCCGGACTGATTAACCCAGTCACCGGCATACGTTTGGTAAAAGCCCCGGAAATAGACACACTGTTACCGGTCGCGACTCGCTGCTATGCAGAACTCACCGCATATTTTCAGCAACCTTTCTATATCGAAAAACCGATGCTGCGGATTTTGCGTAGCGAGAATGAAGCGACCTATCTTGAGCAACGCCTTGCCGACCCTAATTATCAAGATTATTTAGCGGCAATTGAACCAAGCGGTAGTTTTTCAACCTCATTCGGCTTAGTTCAGCAACAGCACACCGGCTACTTATTAACTCAGCCGTTATTAACCTGTTTAAAAAGTTTTTTTATTGCCAACGACTGCTACCGGACAGCTGTTGTTGATTACGCAGACATTAAATTAGGTGCCATGCAAAGCTGGCAGAACATCACCGCCCAACACATTGTTTTTTGCGAAGGTTTCCAAGGAGCCAACAATCCATGGTTTTCCTGGCTACCTTTTAAACCGGTCAAAGGAGAAATTTTGACTTTAAGTCCCCAAGCGGCCTTGCCCGATAAAATCCTTAACAATGGTCATTGGCTGATTCCAACAACTAACCGGCTAATTCGTGTTGGTGCGACTTTCGATCGAGACAATCTCAACACATTGCCGACCGAACAAGGTAAAAATGAATTATTGGCGGCGGCGCGCACGTTAACATCCGAGACATCGATAGACGTAATTGATCACAAAGCCAACATCCGTCCCTGCACCGCAGACCGCAAGCCTTTTATTGGCAGACATCCTGAGTATCCGCAGCTGCTTATATTTAACGGTTTTGGCGCCAAAGGCAGCTTGCAAATCCCCTGGTACAGTCAACAACTTGCTGAGCACCTGTTCGCTAGCCACCCACTCCCACACTCTTGCGATATAAA
>JAUYMX010000035.1 GCA_030699345.1 Methylococcaceae bacterium | reverse complement strand
AATCCGGCAATTATTGTGGCAACGCCAGGTAGATTGTTGGAGTTAATCGCGCAAGATTCGGTGAATATCAGGCATTTGGAAGTACTTATCCTTGATGAAGCTGATCGTATGCTTGATATGGGCTTTAGTGATGATGTCCTTGCTATTGTGGAGCAATGTAATAAGCAACGGCAAACTTTGTTGTTTTCGGCCACATTGACCCATTACGGTGTCATCAAAATGGCTGACAAAGTGTTAAAAAACCATAAAACCATTGCTCTCAATACCTTGCATGATGGGCACGATAATATCGAACAGCAAATGGTGTTGGCCGATGATTATGAACATAAGCAAAAATTGTTGGCTTGGTTGTTGTTGAACGAAACTTACGATAAGGCGTTGGTGTTTACTAATACCAAAATAAAAGCCGATGAACTTCGCGGCCCTTTGCGCGGGCATAAGTTACGTGTAGGTGTGCTGCATGGCGATATGGATCAAAAGGATCGCAACCGGATGATGGAGTTATTCCGGGAAGGTACAATTAATATTGTCGTGGCTACCGATCTTGCTGCGCGCGGCTTAGATGTGAAAGGGATTAATCTGGTAATTAACTATGATGTACCAAGAAATGGTATTGATTATATTCATAGAATTGGCCGTACTGGTCGTGCTGAGGAATCTGGCCGGACGATTGCTTTAGTCAATAGTACCGAATGGAATATTATTTCCGGCATAGCGAGGTTTCTAAAGCAAAATTTCAATCGCAGAATTATTGAGGGTCTGCAAGGTAAATATAACGGTCCAAAGAAAATTAAAGCGTCGGGAAAGTCTTCAGTAACTAAAAAGAAAGAAGACCCCAAAAAAGCGGCCGCAAAAAAGGTCAAAGTGCGGGAGCGTGATAAGAAGAATATTGGTAAACGCCGCGTACCTAAGCAAAAGGAACAAGCTGCAGAAACGGAGTAGGCGGTGTTTGCAGCGGACAGAATAGATACTTTGTCCGCTGCGGTTAAGAGGAATTACTTATGAGAGCTTGCTGATAACTTGTTTAATTAAGTTATCAGGCTTAAAAGGTTTGACGATATAAGATGTCACGCCAGCAAGAATTGCTTCTTTTACTTTTTCACCTTCTGATGACGAAGTGAGCATAATCCACGGTGGCGTAGGCAGTTTAGGGTCTTCCTTCACGGCTTTAAATAATTCCAAACCAGTCATACCTGGCATATTCCAGTCGCAAATTACAATATTAACCCTGACCTTACTCAT
>JAUYMX010000031.1 GCA_030699345.1 Methylococcaceae bacterium | reverse complement strand
TGGTCGGTAAATTAAATTCAAGTGTCATCTTGATGATGAAAAAATTGGTAAATTCGTTGCGCCAACTGTCGATTGATGCCGTCTATGCTGCAAAGCCCTTCGATACTGGCTCGAGCGACACCCTGCAACCCCCCAAATTGTTTTAACAACAGCTGCCGTCGCTTTACTCCCAATCCTGGAATGGTCTCCAGTGTTGATTGTTTAGTAACCTTAGCTCGGCGTTGCCTGTGTCCGGTAATCGCAAATCGATGTGCTTCATCGCGAATATGCTGAATTAATAGCAAACCACTTGCGCCTGGTGTGACGTCGATCGGTTGCTGTTGTCCAACTAAAATTAGCTTTTCCATGCCGGCTTTTCTGTCCGGACCTTTAGAAACTCCGACTATCATAACATTGTTTACACCCAACTCTGCCAACGCCTTTTCTGCCTCATGTACCTGGCCTTTACCGCCGTCTATGAACAAAATATCCGGCGCATTGACCATCTCATCCTGTTGCAAGCGTTTAAATCGTCTAAATACTGCCTGATGGATAGCCGCATAATCATCCCCACCGGTAATACCTTCAATATTAAAGCGGCGGTAAGCCGATTTTACCGGGCCTTCTTTATCAAATACTACGCAGGACGCCACTGTTTGCTGGCCTTGTGTATGGCTAATATCAAAGCATTCCAAGCGACTCGGTAATGTTGGGCAGCCTAGTTCTTGTTGTAAGCTCAGGAAGCGGGCATGCAGACTTTGTTTGTCAGACAACTTACTCAGCAAGGAATTTTCAGCGTTGGTCTGGGCCATTTGCAACCATTTTGCCCGTTCACCTCTAACACTATGGGAAATAGCTACCGCGTGCTTTGAAAGCTCGGTTAACATCTTCGCCAATAATTCCGTCTCTTCGAGCTGATGGCTGACAATCAACTCCTGCGGCACCGGTTTATCCAAATAAAATTGAGTATTGAACGCCTGAATCACCGCGGCCGGATCATGTTCGTCGGCCATTTTTGGATAAAAAACCTTATTGCCCAAATGCTGTCCATTACGGATAAAAAACACTTGAATGCACGCCAGATTGGCTTTGCTGGCACAGGCGATAATATCCAAATCGCCATGGTCGCCCAAGATAAAATGCTTTTCCATGACCGGTCGCAATCTCCCGATTTGATCCCTAAAAGCGGCGGCCTGCTCGTAATCAAGACTTTCTGCCGCTTGCTCCATTTTGCCGACCAATTGCTTAATCAATAAGCCGCCTTTGCCTTCCAAAAACATCACGGTACTTTCGACATCTTGGGCATAACTGGCTTTGTCGATTAAGCCTACGCAAGGCCCGGTGCAGCGCTTAATTTGATATTGCAAACAGGGGCGGGAGCGGTTGTTGTAGACAGCATCTTCACATTGTCTGACGGGAAACAGCTTCTGTAGCAGTTTTAGACTTTCCCTAACTGCGCCGGCACTGGGATAAGGCCCAAAATAGCGGCCTTTTTTATTTTTTGCACCACGATGGATGGTAATTTGCGGAAAGTCTTGATGGGTGGATATAAATACATAAGGAAAGGATTTGTCATCCCTAAGCAGAATATTGTAGCGAGGCTTATGTTGTTTAATCTGCTGACATTCGAGCAGCAACGCTTCACTTTCGGTATGCGTGACGGTGACTTCAATGTTGGCAATTTTAGCCACCATCGCCTGTTGTTTGGTTGACGCGTTGTTCGATTTGAAATAGCTGGAAACCCGGTTTTTAAGGTTTTTGGCTTTCCCGATATAAATGATCTCAGCCTGATCATTAAACATCTTATAAATACCTGGCCGAGTGGTCAGATTTTTTAGAAACGCTTTTACATCAAAGCCATCTTCTGTACTCATTTACTTCTTGTAGTCATTATTTTCAGTGCGTGTGTAAATTTATTCCGGGTAACTGCAATTCATAGCCAGTGATTGATAATGAAGTTTTTTAAGGTTACGGATAAATAAAACTAGCTGAGGCGATTCCGGTAAAGCTTCTCCCAGTAGATAACTTGCCAGCAAGTCATCTTCAAGGCTCAGTAATTCCGTAAACAAGGTTTTTTCTTCTTTTGAAGCCTGTGAATATTCGGTTTGTAAATAGTGTTGCAGGACTAAATCCAATTCTTTGGTCCCGCGTCGACATTGCCATTGCAGTTTTGCTAATAAAGGCATCAGCCTTGTTGTCTCTCTACCAATAATTTTTTTATTTCGGCGATTGCTTTGGCGGGATTTAAGCCTTTCGGGCAGGTGTCGGTGCAATTCATGATGGTGTGGCAGCGGTAAAGCTTGAAAGGATCTTCAAGTTCATCAAGACGCTCGCCAGTATGTTCATCGCGGCTGTCGGCTAGCCAGCGATAGGCTTGCAATAACACGGCCGGGCCGAGGTAACGCTCACTGTTCCACCAATAACTGGGGCAGCTGGTTGAGCAACAGGCGCACAATACGCATTCGTATAAACCATCTAATTTGGCGCGATCTTCTTTGCTTTGTAAGCGTTCAGCATCGGCAGGCGCGGGAGTTTGGGTTTCTATCCAAGGCTCAATGGCAGCATATTGCGCGTAAAAATGCGTCATATCAGGGACCAGATCTTTTACAACTTGCAGGTGTGGCAAGGGGAAAATTTTAATGGTACCGGGATAGCTATCAATGGCTTTGGTGCAAACCAGGGTGTTTTTACCGTTGACGTTCATCGCGCAAGAACCGCAAACGCCTTCACGACAAGATCGACGAAAGGCGAGACTGCTGTCGATGGTGTTTTTAATTTGTAAAATGGCATCCAGCACCATCGGGCCGCAGTGCTCAATGTCTAACTCATAAACGTCAATACGGGGATTTTCGCCAGTGTCCGGATCCCAGCGATATATTTCAAAGCGACGCACCTGGCGGGCATCTGGCGGTGCTTTGAAGGTTTTTCCTGGCGTTAATGTGGAGTTTTTGGGGAGCGTAAATTCTGCCATGGGTCGGTACTCCGCGAATGCTAAGTAAGAAAGTGTCGCAGGTGAAGGTATTAATCTTTTCCTGCGATCAAGCTTCTTGTGGGTAGTTAAGTTACTTGTAAATAACTTCAGGTTTGCCTGTCGCTGCTACCAGTTGTCCTAAAGGAAACGCATTTTCACCCAGTTGTCCAAGTGCTGTTAACGCGGCTTGTTCATGTTCCGGGGCGACGCAAACGATCATGCCTATGCCGCAGTTAAAAGTAATCAGCATATCTTGCAGTGATACGTTACCTTTTTGTTGCAGCCACTTGAAAACGTCAGGCAATTCCCAGCTGGATAGATTAATTTCAGCGTTAATGCCCTCAGGTAATACTCTTGGGAGGTTTTCAGTGATGCCGCCGCCGGTGATGTGAGCAAGCGCATGTACAGGAATGGTGTTTATCAGTGAAAGTAACGATTTTACGTAAATTCGGGTTGGCTCTAGTAAAGCAGCACCTAAGGTAGTGTCGTTAAAAGGCTCGGATAGCGATGATTCACTATGACTAATAATTTTGCGAATTAACGAGTAGCCATTGGAGTGTGGGCCAGAAGAGGCAATGCCGATCAACTTATCTCCAACATTGACTTTGCTGCCATCCAGCACTTTGTTCTTTTCTACGATGCCAACGCAAAAGCCGGCCAAGTCATACTCGCCGTCGGTGTACATGCCGGGCATTTCAGCAGTTTCACCGCCTACCAGTGCGGCGCCAGCCAGTTCACAGCCTTTGCCAATGCCTTTGATGACGTCGGCTGCAGTATCAACATCCAACTTGCCGGTCGCAAAATAATCCAGAAAAAATAGCGGTACTGCGCCTTGTACGATAATATCGTTAACACACATGGCAACCAGATCAATACCGATGGTGTCATGAATGCCCAGCTCATTGGCCAGTTTTAATTTGGTGCCCACACCGTCGGTGCCGGACACCAGAATAGGATTTTGATAACGATCCAACGGCAGTTCGAACATTGAGCCAAAGCCACCCAATCCAGCCATTACACCGGCGGTACGGGTTTTGGCCGCAATCGGTTTAATGCGCTCAACCAATGCGTTGCCGGCAGCAATATCAACGCCGGCGCTTTTGTAATTCAAGCCTTCCTGATTTTGTTCGCTCAATGTCATGCTCTCTAAA
>JAUYMX010000029.1 GCA_030699345.1 Methylococcaceae bacterium | reverse complement strand
ATATTTAGCTAATTCTTTGGGGTCATCACCAAAGGAGTAAAGCGTCGAGCTACCGGCTCTGGCGGCATATTCCCATTCTGCCTCTGTAGGCAGGCGAAAATGGTTGCCGCCTTCTTTGGTGTTTAAGCGTTTAATAAATTCTTGAACATCGTTCCAATTAACTTTTTCCACCGGTTTGGAGAGGCCTTTGGATTTGCTGGGATTATTATCCATCACGCTTTCCCATTGCTTTTGCGTCACTTCTGTTTCGCCTAAATAGTAGGGCTTTTTGATGCAAACTTTATGTTTAGGCAATTCCGATTCGCTACTTTCTTTAAGGTCTTTGTCACGGCCCATGTCAAAACAGCCGGGTTCAATTTTGACAAAGGTGATACCCGCAAAGCTTTTATGATCGACCGCTTGGGCGGTTGAGTTTATTAGCATTCCACTCAAGGCAACCAGCAGCCAGGCTGGCTTGTTAGCAATCTTATTTTTCATAATGTTTCCTTTGGTCTACAGATTCGGCGTCACTATATTACGCCTTAAATGTAGTGATTAGTCGAGTTAGCCTAGTCGTCTGTAATGGCGTACTAAGGTCGCGGTTTTGATTGTGATAATATTGCGCCAACAATCCATACATCCAATTCAATACACCCGGTCAGCGAGGAATCATGAGTACGCCCGAAGCCCTTTATCAATCATCTCTTAAGTCATTAAAACTGCGCGCTCATGGCAAAGTGCGTGATATTTACGATATTGATGATCAGCACATGCTGATTGTGACAACTGACAGGCTCTCTGCATTCGATGTGATTTTGCCCGACCCCATTCCAGGCAAAGGCCGCGTGTTAACCAATGTGTCTAATTTCTGGTTTAACAAAATGAGCCATATCTTACCCAATCATCTGGCTAACATTCCTTTGGAACAAGTGTTGCCAGATGCTGAAGAGCGCGCTCAGGTTGAAGGTCGTGCGATTGTCGTCAAATTGTTAAAACCGCTGCCGGTTGAAGCCATCGTGCGCGGCTATCTTATCGGCTCCGGCTGGAAAGATTATCAAAAATCCGGCGCTATCTGTGGCATTGAGCTTCCGCAAGGTTTGCAGCAAGCCCAGCAATTACCTGAACCGATTTATACGCCGTCAACCAAAGCCGCGATGGATCAACACGACGAAAATGTTACTTTCGCTAAAACGGTTGAGTTAATGGGCCAATCGTTGGCGGAACAAGTGCGTGATGCCAGCTTGAAGCTCTACAAAGAAGCGGCCGCTTATGCCAAAGAGCGCGGCATTATCATCGCCGATACCAAATTTGAATTTGGCGTTGATGACAATGGCTTCCTGCATTTGATCGACGAAGCACTTACCCCCGATTCCTCTCGTTTTTGGCCTGCAGACCAATACCAAGTCGGGATCAGTCCGCCTAGTTTTGACAAACAGTATGTGCGTGATTACTTAGAAACTCTGGACTGGAATAAAACCGCGCCTGGACCGCATTTGCCCGCAGAAGTTGCTGAACATTGCGCGGCTAAATATCACGAAGCCGAAGTCAGATTGACTCAAGATTGAGTATTGGCATTTATTGCTCATTTAGATGACATAATCCTGACATATTTGAGAGTTAGGCTAGCATTACTGTCATAAATGACAGGTTCGTGACAGTTGCGTCAGTTTTATGACGTCACGATGGTTCTAATAAGTCTATATTTAACGGACTTGTTTAGTTGGCATTCAGATTGCTTGTTTATATTGACTCTTTATAACTCTAATTTTTGGGAATTCTAATATGCGTAAAATAAATCGCTTTTTAACGGTGTTGGCCGTGTCGGCAGCGTCTTTTTCAACTCAAGCCGCGCTCTTAAATTCAAGCAACGGTCATTATTACGATTTAGTCACATTTGATGATATAGGCGAGAGACTGGATTGGTTTGGAGCTAAAGCCTTTGCTGAAAACTCAAGTTTCAACGGTAAAATAGGGCATTTAGCGACCTTAACTTCAGCGGCTGAAGATGATTTTGTTTGGAATAATTTAGGCGCAGAAGGTTATTTTTTAGGTGCTTTTGATACCAGCACTCTTAATACTGATGGGACTTGGAGTCATAATTCATGGCAATGGGTCACAGGAGAGACATTCTCTTACAGCAACTGGCTTCTTGGTGAGCCGAATCATTGGCAAGATGGTTCAGAGCTGACGCCTAACAATGAAGACTATTTAGTATATGGCTGGCAAGATCGTGGTGCAGGCGCACTGCGTTGGAACGATACCAACGTTGATTCTTCGTACATAGATGATCAAGGTAATAAGAAATACACGGCTAGAGGATTTGTAATCGAATATGAAGCGGTGGTCAGTAATGTTCCGCCTGCAACTGTGCCAGTGCCAGGAGCTTTCTGGTTATTTAGTTCGGTTTTAGCTGTTTTTGGTTTGCATAAGAAAAAGGAATTATTCGCTAACTCTTGATAGCGTTATTGCCCGAGCTGTTACGGCTTGGGCAATTTTTTCTCGGTATCACAAGATATAGATCACCTTAAAAAAACCCCTTAGCCCTGCACTCGATTAAATTAACTTAGTGCGTAATCAGCTACAATATCGTTCAAATGCTTACGGTGCCTTGCCACCAAATAAAATAAAACCCCGATAGCTATAAATTTCTTGATGAAAAAAAAATCCATTCTTGCAGCACTGTGTCTGCAGACTTCGCTTGTGTTGGGACAAACTAGCGATGATCAGAGGTATAACGCTGCATTGGAGTTGGCTCGGGCAGGGCATACGGACCAAGCTATTGAGCAACTGCAGCAATTGGTACAACAACATCCTGATGTACAACGCTATTTGTTCGATTATCTACAAATATTGTCTTGGGCAGATAGAGATGAAGAAGTTATTCAACAAAGCACGAAAATTGAAGTACAAACAGCACCTGTTTACGTACTTGAGGCAATAGCGAAAGCCGCTAGACACTTAGGCGACTTTAAAAAATCCGAAATACTGTATCGCAAAGCGATAGAAAAGGAGCCTAAGCGTTTGTCCCCCAAGCTTGGTTTAGGGTTGTTATTGATCGATCAGGGCCAAGCGGATTCGGCCATTGCTTATTTGCAAGCGTTAGCCAGCGCTTATCCAAATGAAGTTGAAATCATCATGGCGCAAGCTTATGCCCATGAGCTTGCAGGCCAGTACCCGACAGCCATTCAGTATTACCAGAAAGCTTTAAGCTTACAACCTGACCGGGAAGATGCTCTGCGCGGATTGATACTTGCCTTAGCGAGATCAGGCGAAGTACAAAAAGCGTTAGATTTAGCAGCTGCCAACAGAGCGCTATTTTCAGATGACCAATGGGCAAGTCTACAGTGGGATTATGCGGCCTGGTTGATCAGGCAAGGCGAGCAGGCATTACAAACCAAGCCACGCGATTATCAGGGTATTGATAAGGCCATTACCGCATTAAATAGCAATATTAACGCAGCCCCAAAGCTAAAACTTACTGATCCTCAAGCCCTGCTGGCCCGGGCCAAGTTTGATTTGCTGGTGGCGTTACGAGACCGCAAACGCATGACCGATGTGGTTGAACTGTACCAACAGCTCCAGCAACAAGGACTAGCCATACCGGTTTATGCCCGCATGGCGGCGGCTGATGCCTATTTGAATAACCGTGAACCTGAAACCGCCCGTGATCTTTACCTTTCAGTCATCGCTGAACAACCCGATTACTTTAACGCTCGAGCATCGTTGGTATATGCCTACCTGGAAGCGGAGCAGATTGATAAGGCACTTGCCTTGGCTGAACAACTGGCTCAAGAACAACCGGCAAAACTTGAATTCAAACAGCCCAATGGTTCGGTAATCACTCGCGATAATCCTAAAAAAATATCTGCCGACCTGACTGCCGCCATTTTGCGCGCCTATGCCGACGATTTGGATGGGGCTCAGCAAAAGTTGGAGCAATTGCACAGCCAGTTCCCAGATAACACCGACATCCATAGCAAATTGGCCGAGGTTTACTATTTTCGTGGCTGGCCACGAAAAGCCCGGCAGCAGATAAATTCAGCGCAGATTAAAGCGCCGGAGCATCTGGGCTTAAAACTGACCCAAGTCAAAGTCCAGCGTGAATTAAAAGATTATCGCGCGGAGGAGCGAACTACCTATGCGCTTAACGAAAATATTCCCGAGGACAGCGGCGTACAAAAACAAATGCGCGCCTGGCAGGTTCGTAACGACCGCGAGTTAAAGGTGTTTGCTAATGGCGGTTTAAGCACTAATTCTTCTAGTGACGGCAATAAGAATTCTCCGCCCTTCGGCAGTGACGAGATTAGTATCGATAGCTTTCTGTATTCGAGCCCTATGGCTCATAAATACAGAGCTTTTGTTCACAATGGTTGGAAAACCGCTAACTTCCCAAGTACAGAAGGGCGCGGCTACTTAAGACACTATGGCGCTGGCCTTGAATATTCGGGCCATAGTGCGACTGCATCGACAGAAATTCATTACGATAATTTTTATTCCGATGCTGTAGGTGTGGATTTAGCTGCGGAATATCAAATAAGCGATAAATGGCAGGTATTTGGTCGATTAAGCAGTCGGGATAATAATATTTCTCTACGTGCTTTGAATTATGGCGTTACTGCTCGATCTGCACAGTGGGGCGGTACGTTTCGAGTCAATGAATCTAGGCAATTT
Source organism: Methylococcaceae bacterium (assembly GCA_030699345.1). Lineage (GTDB taxonomy): Bacteria > Pseudomonadota > Gammaproteobacteria > Methylococcales > Methylomonadaceae > JABFRC01. The sequence continues at coordinate 669 of JAUYMX010000029.1, read as the reverse complement.
ACGGTTACTCACCGTTACTATAACTATAGTGACGACAATAATCGCTACGCCGAAGATGGTACTTATTTTGAGCGCTGGATTAGTGGGCCAAGATATAAACTTGCCACTTATCTCAATGCTGGATTTTCTGCGAATAGCAATCCGCCTTTCCCGCGAGAAGGTAAGTATTACAGCCCAGATAGAGATGCATCCATTTCCATTACTATGGATAACGATTTCTTGACTTATCGCCATTACGAAACGGCCTTTCACCAAAGACTGGCGCTTTCAGTGGGCAATTATTGGCAAAGCAATAATGCCCCCAGCGCCGATTGCGTAAATAAGATATGTTCCAACATCGTTGGCAATGTTCAATACGAACACCGCTGGCAGGTAGCAAATCGCTTTGAACTGTCCTACGGCGGCGTCAGAGGCTATCACTATTATGACGATGGCCTGACCAAAAACTGGTTTATGTATCTGACGGCTGATTTACGATTTTGAGTATACGCAATCTGTTTTGTATCTTGGTGCTTGCGTTGTTACCAGGCTGGGTGAGTGCGCAAAGCCAAGGCCTGATTGCGTTGTGTTATCACAACATCGCCGCCGAGTGGGATGGCGATCCGATGACTACGACCCGCGATCAATTCCAGGCGCAGATGGCATGGCTTAAGGCGCAGGGCTATCATC
>JAUYMX010000019.1 GCA_030699345.1 Methylococcaceae bacterium | reverse complement strand
GGGCGTTTCGCATCGTCACAGGCACCGAGCTTTATTACTATATTGTGGTCGGCTATGTGATCGTGCTGATCCAAACATTATTCGCACCCAAGCAAATTATCGGCTTGGCTTATGACTCGGGCGGCGTTACTACGTCCACTGTCACAGTACCTCTGGTCACGGCCTTGGGTTTAGGACTTGCGTCCACTGTACCCGGTCGAAACCCGTTGTTAGATGGCTTTGGCTTAATCGCCTTCGCCAGTTTATTTCCCATTATCGCTGTCTTGAGTTATGCGCAAATCGCCCATTGGCTCAATAAGGGCGATCGTTCCCCTAAACCCTGAGAAAAATCATGCATTTCAAACTGATTATTGCCTTTGTCGAAGATGACAAAACTGATCTGGTGCTGGAAACGGCACGCAAAAACGGCGCAAAGGGCGCCACCGTTATTAATAATGCCCGCGGCGAAGGCCTTAAACAATCGAAAACGTTTTTCGGTTTGACGTTGGAGACGCAACGCGATGTGTTGTTATTTTTAGTCGAAGAACATCTCAGTCGACACATTCTGGAAACTATCGCCGTGGTAGCTAAATTTGACAGCGCACCCGGCACCGGCATCGCTTTTCAGATTGATGTTGAAGATGCTATTGGTGTTACCCGCCAGGTTGAACAACTTACTCAAGAATTGGAGGACAAAATATGATCGAAAAACGCGCTTTAATCCGGGTTCGCGATGTCATGAAAACTGATTACGGTTCTATAGACGGTGTCGCAACAGTTGCCGACGCTTTGAAATTGATGAAAACGCTAAAAACCGCTGTGCTACTGGTCAACAAACGTGATGAAACTGATGAGTACGGCATGATCAATTGTGGTGATATTGCTCGGCACGTCCTGGCTAAAGACCGGGCTCCGGATCGAGTCAATGTTTATGAAATTATGAGTAAGCCGGTAATCTCAGTTCACCCTGATATGGATATTCGTTATTGCTCGCGATTATTTGCTGAATACAACTTGGTCCGGGCGCCGGTACTGGAAAATAACCAGATTGTGGGCATTATCAGTCCAAACTCTCTGGTGTTAGATGGCTTATTCCAAATCTGCTAATGACAGAATCATAAAAAAACCAGTACAATACAACGCGTCAGAAACCAGCTGTTGAGTTAACGAGGTTCCTAAATGTTAGGTGGTCCGGTTATCAATGTT
>JAUYMX010000011.1 GCA_030699345.1 Methylococcaceae bacterium | reverse complement strand
TAAGATTTTGCCCGGTTTGTTCGGCAAAAATTTGATGAATGCGTGGTGATTTACTGTGTTTTATCGGATGACCAAGCACCGCATAACGATCTGCTGACATTATGACCGCCGCTCATCGCGCAGCCATTGCGCTACGGATTTGGCAAAGTAAGTCAAAATCGCATCACTGCCGGCGCGCTTGAAGGCTAATAGCGATTCCAAAACCACCTGCTGTTCATCCAACCAACCGTTCATGGTCGCGGCTTTCAGCATGGCGTATTCGCCGCTGACTTGATAGGCAAAGGTCGGCACGCCGAAAAGGTCTTTTACCCGGCGGATAAAATCCAGATAAGGCATGCCCGGCTTGACCATCACCATATCGGCGCCTTCCAGTAAATCCAATTGGATTTCTCGTAACGCTTCATCAGAATTGGCGGGGTCCATTTGATAGCTGTATTTATTGCCTTTGCCCAAATTACCTGCAGAACCCACCGCATCACGGAATGGGCCGTAGAAGCTGGAGGCGTATTTGGCGGAATAAGCCATGATCAGCGTGTTGATATGATTATTGGCTTCCAGGATTTGCCTGATCGCACCGATGCGACCATCCATCATATCCGAAGGTGCGACAATATCGGCCCCTGCTTCGGCATGAGACAACGCTTGCCGGGTTAGTACGTCAATTGTTTCATCATTTAATACATAACCATCTAAATTGATGAGCCCATCCTGACCGTGGGTGGTAAATGGATCCAGCGCCACATCGGTCATTATCCCCAATCCCGGCACTGCGGCTTTTAAAGCTCTGACGCTACGTTGTACCAAACCATCGGGATTATAGGCTTCGGCCGCATTTTCGGATTTTTTATCTGCTTCAATTACCGGGAATAGTGCAATAGCAGGAATGCCTAATTCATATAGCTCGTGTGCTTCTTCTAACAGTAAATCCAAAGACAGGCGATCAATGCCCGGCATAGAAGCAATGGCTTGTCGTTGGTTAGAACCTTCGGTGACAAACATGGGATAAATTAAATCATCAACAGTGAGTGCATTTTCGCGCATTAAACGGCGGGAAAAATCGCTGTAGCGCATTCTTCGCATGCGAGTTAGGGGGAATTTGATGGTATCATTGCTCATCTGCACTTGCTCATAGGTTCGTTGTGTTTTGCCGACAAATTTCTGTCTAATGTCGGCATTATTGACGTGTTTGTTATTGTATCAGTGAATGCAGCGTTCTTAATATTGACGAAGATTTATGCGTTTACCAATCGGATTTTAGAGGGTTTTATGAAAGCTAAGCATTTTATGATATTGGGTTTATTGGCATTATGGATTGGCATTATGCCGTCCAAAGCAAGTGCCGAAGAATTAGCTCCGCCACAACAAGTGATAAAAGTTTCGGCCGATAAATTACAGGCTAAATTGCAGGATAAATCGTTTATCCAGAATTTTGGCAAAGTTAACCAATTCGTTAATGAAGTTATTTATCCACATACCGATTTTGACAAAATTTCTGCATTGGTATTGGGCAAGCTTTGGAAAACCGCGACTAATGATGAACGCGAACGTTTCAAGCATGAATTCCAGACCTTACTGGTAAGGACTTACTCCCGCGCTTTTATTGAATTTAAAGAATGGACGGTTCGTTTCCTGCCAATGGAACAAGGTGAAGATGCCAACAAAGCTATTGTCAAAACCGAAGTATTACAACCCGGCATTCAACCCGTTGCTGTTAATTACCGGATGTTTTTGGCAGATGATGGTCGCTGGAAAGCTTACGACATTACGATTGAAGGTGTGAGTTTGGTAACTAATTATCGCAGCACTTTCACCAATGAAGTACAGACTAAGGGGTCTTTAAGTGCTGTTATCGACGGACTAGTAAAGCGCAACGCTGAAGCTCTGGCTGCAAAACCTGCCGCTAATTCCTAAATAAAATCTGTAATAACCCTGTCTATTGGGCAGGGTTATTACTTTTTTCAAAAGCACAAACTTCTGCTTATAACTCGAATAATCTCGAGCGCTCTCCCTTTATCGTAATGATCGATTACCAACCGCTTTACCAAGCTTTGCTTGATGCCAAAGCCGACGACTGGGCTAACCAGCTCCCTGAACAGTTACTTAATGCACTTAGCCAAAATCGGCATGGCACCTTAAGTCAATGGCAAGCAATGATTGCCGACTTGCCGACTTTTGACACCTCGCATCGATTGTTAGATGCCGATACTGTGCAGATTGGCAGAGCCAGTGATTTGTCAATTAACAGTCAAATACTGTTTGAATCGCAGTTAAAAACGCTACTGCCTTGGCGTAAAGGGCCGTACGACCTTTTTGGTGTGCATATAGACACGGAGTGGCGATCCGATTGGAAATGGAATCGTTTAAAAGATCACATTAGCCCGCTACAGCAACGAATGGTGCTTGATGTCGGTTGTGGAAATGGCTACCACTGTTGGCGCATGTTAGGCGCGGGTGCCCGCATGGTAATAGGTGTTGATCCG
>JAUYMX010000552.1 GCA_030699345.1 Methylococcaceae bacterium | reverse complement strand
CAACCGTATAAAATTCTAAGCGATGGACAATGCCAAAGCGATCACGCAACGGTGATGTTAACAATCCAGCTCGGGTAGTTGCGCCGACCAACGTGAATGGCGGCAGATCCAGCTTGATTGAGCGCGCCGCCGGGCCTTCGCCAATCATTAAATCCAGCTGATAATCTTCCATCGCGGGATATAAAATTTCTTCAACAGCTGGATTTAAACGATGAATCTCATCGATAAACAACACATCATGAGGTTCGAGATTCGTCAACAAAGCGGCAAGATCACCAGCTTTATCGAGCACTGGGCCTGATGTTTGACGAATTTTAACACACATTTCCGCCGCGATGATATTGGCCAAAGTAGTCTTACCTAAGCCTGGCGGACCAAATATCAGCACGTGATCCAATGCTTCCTTACGAGCAATTGCCGCCTGGATAAAAATCTCCATTTGCGCACGTAATTCTTGCTGCCCGACGTAATCGGCCAAGCGCTTAGGTCGAATAGCCCGATCTTGGCGCTCTTCATCGGTATGGCTTTGCGCAGTAATCATGCGATCACTTTCGATCATCTCACGGCACCTTGCAGAGCAAACCGAATCATGTCTTCACAACTCATATCTTCAGAGGCAACCTGCTGCACCATTTTGGCGGCGTCCAGAGGCTTGTAACCCAATGAACACAAGGCACTTATAGCTTCTTGTTTAGGATTACCAGCAACGTTAACAGTTCCCACAGTAACAGTATTAACTGATGTCCCATCAAGATCAGGCAAGCGATCACGCATTTCTATCACCAAGCGCTCTGCGGTTTTCTTACCGACACCGGGCAAGCGCACCAAAGCCTGGGTGTCATTATTATGAATGCAACGATGAAATTCTTCCGCGCTTTGCCCGGATAAAATCGTCAATGCTAATTTTGGCCCAACGCCATTTACCTTGATCAGTGTTCGAAACATAGCCCGGTCGGATTCAGCCGCAAAGCCAAATAAAATATGCGCATCTTCCCTGACCACCAGGTGAGTGTGCAGTTTTACATCTTCGCCAACAGCAGGCAGATTGTAAAAAGTAGTCATGGGGGCTTCAACCTCGTAACCCACCCCGTTTACATCCAGCATCAACATCGGCGGTGCTTTTAGCACCAGCTTACCGCGTAAAAATCCGATCATTGTGAAAGGCCTCGCTGCAGTCGTAGTGCCGTTTGCTGATAATGGGCATGACAAATACTAATACCTAAAGCATCGCTGGCATCCAACGACAATGTCCCTTGAATGTTTAGCAGCATTTTCACCATATGTTGCACCTGTATCTTATCGGCTGCGCCCTTACCTACCACCGCCTGTTTGACTTGCCGGGCCGCATATTCAAATACCGGCAAACCGGCTGTCTGCACCGCACAAATGGCCGCCCCCCGGGCTTGCCCGAGTTTTAACGCAGAATCGGCATTTTTATGCATGAACACTTGCTCAATGGCCATTTGTTCGGGTTGATAGAGCCGGACAATCTCAACAATGCTGTCGAAAATCTGCTTGAGTCGATCGGGAAAATACTCGGCTTTAATATTAATGCTGCCGCTGGCAACGTAACTGTAACCACGCGACGACTCTTCGATAATGCCGTAGCCGGTTAATCTTGAGCCTGGGTCTATACCTAGAATTCTCATTAATTATTCAAGCCCGGCAATAAGAAAGCAGCAAAAATTATCAATTCATCCCTGCCATAATTTCATCACTGATTTCGGCATTGGAATAGACATTTTGTACGTCATCAAGATCTTCCAAACGCTCGATCAAGCGCATCATTTTTTCAGCGGCTTCGGCGTCCAAATCTGTGGTTGTTGCAGCTTGCATTGTCACTTCAGCATTTTCAGGTTCAAAACCAGCCGCCACCAACGCTTCTTTAACTGCCAGATAATTTTCCGGCGTGGTCATCACATCTTTCGTGCCGTCGTCATGACTAACAACATCGTCTGCGCCTGCTTCCAATGCAGCTTCCAGCAAAGCATCTTCATTGACACTCTCCCCAAAACTGATGATGCCGACTTTACTAAATAAATAGGCCACCGAGCCATCGGTACCCAAATTGCCGCCCGCTTTAGTGAAGGCATGACGCACTTCGGCAACGGTACGATTGCGGTTATCGGTCAGACAATCAACCATCACTGCCGTGCCGCCAGGCCCGTAACCTTCATAGCGAATATTTTCATAATTAACGCCTTCCAGCGCGCCGGAGGCTTTTTTGATAGCGTTATCGATTGTGTCACGACGCATGTTAGCGCCCAACGCTTTATCAGTGGCGGCACGCAATGCAGGATTAGTCGCAGCATCTGGGCCGCCCGCCTTTACAGCGACGGAAATCTCACGCAGTACTTTGGTAAAAATCTTGGCGCGCAAGGCATCTTGTCCCGCCTTACGGTGTTTGATGTTCGCCCATTTACTATGTCCAGCCATCGTTTCTCTCTAAAATATATTTAAAAAATTTGGAACTATTCAGTCACTTGATCGAGCCGTCATGCGTAGGATGGATAAGCGCTAGCGCATCCGGCAAATGCGGTGGATGCGCTAGCGCTTATCCACCCTACACAAAAAACGCATAGCCTCAATCAGGTTAAAGACTGAATAGTTACAAAAAATTACTAATCTACTCAGTGCTTTCATCAAAGCCTACAAAACATGTGTAAGCACAGCTTTAAGATTGGCTTCCGGGCAATACACATCCGCCAGTTCCCTAACGATAGCTCTGTCAACCACACCACCAAACCCCACGACATAAGCCCCGGCTTGCTTGGCTTCCATGTCAGTATTGCCGTCACCCACCATAACGAGCTTTGAATCCGGCTTCAATAATTGGCGGCAAATCTCAGCTTTACCGCCATTTCTTGCCAAAGGCGAATGCTCGTCAAAATCTTGATAACTGCCGTCTTTATTAAAATACACATCAACGGCATGCACCTGCTCTTCCGGCAAACCCAAGTATCTAGCCAGTGGCAAGATAGCCTGACGCAGTCCACCACTGACAATATGCACCGTTTTACCCAATGCCAACAGTTGGGCAAATACCTCTTCAACACCATCAACACGTTCGGCAATGTAAGCCTCAGCCAGCCAATCGATGCTTTGCTTATTAGGTCTGATTGCAGACAGTCGCTGCCCGTACACCGCTTCCAACTTCACTTCACCATTCATCGCCGCGTTGGTAAGACGCGCCATTTCGGCGCCCAAACCCTCTCGCCGCGCTAATTCATCGATACCCTCAATCTTGCTTAAGGTGCTATCGCAATCAAAACAGATAATGTCAAAACTCATAAATTAATCTGAACAGCTTGATGTATTTGAGGAAGTGCGCCCAAAAGATACTGGACGCATACATTTAAAAATTAATCCCTCGAACGTGGAATTACAATCTTGGCGCTTTGTGAATCTGAGCTTTGCAGTCTCCACAGTCCGCCAGACTTTATAAGGAGCCTCGATAATACCCCGGCGAAGCTGTTTTACTTGCAGTTTTAGCCGTGGATTTAGCTGTTTTACTTACAGTCTTGGCCGAGGATTTAGCTGTTTTGTTAGCGGCTTTATTTGCAGAGGTCGGCTTAGCCGTTTTGTTAATAGCGACCGCTGTGGGCTTTTTCGAAATCACTGTCTGCTTAGCTGTTTTATTGACTGCTAACTTGGCAGGCGTTTTAGATACGGGGGCTGGTGCATTTACAACGTCTGGCACCACTTCATCTTCCAATGGCGGTAATCTTTCATAAATTGCTGTTGGAATTCCGCGTAATTCAGTTAACACATGATCCAATGCCGCCTTATCAAAATCCGGCAACTCGCCTTTATTGGCTTTCATTATCAATGAGAGCGCTAAGGCAAAACGCTGTTCATGGGTCGTTTCATCACCTTCTAAATCGGGATGGGCTTCAACATAAAGCTTGTTATCCAGCCAGCCGACTTTGATCGGTTGTTTCACTAGATAAACCGGCGTTCCTTCTGAAACCAAGTCATATAACGCTTCAATGTTTTCAGGATATAAACGTATGCAGCCATGCGTTATTTGCATGCCGATACCATAAATTTTGTCTATATCAGTACCGTGAATGCGGTATTCGCCTTTAAGCGCCAAATGTAACGCTCGCGACCCCAGCGGGTTATTGGGCCCAGGCCCAACAACTGTAGGTAATGGATCTCCGTTAGCGGCATGTTCTTGCCTGATTGACTCAGGAGGATACCAAGATGGATTTTTTACTTTTTTTACGATTCTTGTCTCACCCAAAGGCGTTTTCCAATCTTGCCTGCCTACCCCATGTGCATATGAACGCACCTGAACAGGCGCAGCGTTTTTTCCGTTGGGTTGATAAAAAAACAACCGAAACTCGGAAAGATTCAAGACGATGCCGTTGCGAGGACCTTCCGGCAAAATACGTTTATTCGGTAACACTATGATGGTGTCTTTTTTGATCAACCAACGATCAAGATCGGGGTTCAATCTGACAATTTCAGTTTGTCCAAGCAAAAATTGCCGCGCAACGTCGATCAATGTTTCGTCTTGCTGAGAAAGGGTAAATGACACATCGCCATCTTCTGGGTGCTCGATAATGACACTATCACCAGGGGTTTTCGGCATCGAATAGGTAGTAGCGTTAACAGTACCGCACACTGCGACCATCGATAAAATACAAAGGAATTGCGAACTAAATTTCATTGAGGAGAGAACTTGCAGTTATAAAGATGTTTTGATTTTATCATGCCTGCATCCAACAGGCACCCTTGATGAATATCTCTGCAGATAAGCTGTAAGTTATAATCTTAATAAGCTCCCAACTTTGAGCTTTAAGGTAATTTTTTCATAACGAAACACCAAGGAATCAGCACCATGACATTGCAAATTTTTCGAACCAAGCAGGTCGTTTCGGACGATCCAGAGAGTGCTTTACTTAAACGTTGCCTGTCAAAATGGGATCTGGCCTTTCTTGGCATTGGCGCGATTATCGGCACCGGAATATTTGTACTGACAGGCATAGCCGCGGCCACTCAATCAGGTCCGGCCGTGGTGCTTTCATTTGTTATAGCAGGCTTCGCATGTACTTTTGCAGCGCTTTCTTATGCTGAATTATCTGCTGCCATCGGCGGCTGCGGCAGTGCCTATGGTTACAGTTACGCCGCTTTTGGTGAACTAACCGCTTGGATAATTGGCTGGGATTTACTACTGGAATACGGTATCTCAGTTGCAGCTGTCGCGAACGGCTGGTCCGGCTACTTTAATAATGCCTTAACAGCAATCGGGCTGCCGTTACCCGACGCATTAACCAAAGCACCAAAACTTGGCGGTTATATTAACTTACCGGCCTCCGCGATCATTTTATTGCTGATGATGTTGCTGATAATCGGCGTAAAACAAAGCGCCAAAGCCAATAATGCCATGGTGTTCGTCAAGCTAACCACCATCATCATCTTCATCGCTGTGGCATTTTTTAACGTTAACCCCGATAACTGGCACCCGTTCATGCCATTTGGGTGGTTCCAATCGTTGCCGGATGGTAAAACCACAGGCGTACTAGCCGGTGCATCTATTGTGTTTTTTGCTTATGTCGGTTTCGATGCCGTGTCTACTGCCGCCGAAGAAGCGCAAGATCCACAACGCGACCTGCCCTTTGGCATTGTGACCTCACTGCTATTTTGCACTATTATTTATATTATCGTCTCGGCCCTACTCACTGGCGTCGTGCCTTACACCGAGCTCAATGTTTCTTCGCCGGTTGCGCATGCTCTAACACTGCTTGGTCACACATGGGCATCAGCGTTAATATCAACCGGCGTTATTGCCGGTCTCACCACTGTCATGCTGGTGCTTTATTACGGGTTAACTCGTATTATTTTTGCCATGTCTCGAGACGGACTGTTATCGCCATTCTTTAGTGAAGTTAACGAAACAACGCAAACACCCGTGCGCGTTATTGTGATTTGCGGGGTTATTATGGCGCTGATTGCCGGTTTTATGCCGCTTGGCGATTTAGCTGAGCTGGTCAATATCGGTACCTTGGCCGCATTTGTACTGGTCTGCTTTGGCGTTATCGCGCTTCGAATCACTCAACCAGATTTACACCGCCCATTCCGCTCACCTTTTAGCCCATTATTTCCCGTATTAGGCATGTTGTCTTGTGGAGCATTAATGGCTTTTTTACCTGGATTAACCTGGCTGCGTTTCATTATCTGGTTAACACTCGGGTTGATTGTGTATTTTGTGTATTCCATCAACCACAGCAAATTAGCCGCTGACAAAAATTGATAGTTTAATTTCAAGCTAATTTGTCTTTTGCCTTATACTTGAACACCAAAATATCTCGCTTTCAAGTAATATCATGCCAGACACCTTGATTGGCCTAGCAGAACAGCTAGGCCAGTTCTTAAAAACCAATAATCAAAAAATCGCTACTGCGGAATCCTGCACTGGCGGCTGGATTGCCCAATGCATTACTGAAGTGCCAGGCAGCTCCGCTTGGTTTGATCGTGGTTTTGTCACCTATAGCAATGCAGCTAAGATGCAAATGCTGGGGGTTCACCCTGAAACATTACTAATGCATGGTGCGGTAAGCGCAGAAACAGCGTTAGAAATGGTAAGCGGCGCCTTGGCTCATAGCGAGGCCGATTGTGCCATCGCAGTCACTGGCATTGCCGGGCCTGACGGGGGCTCTGCAGAAAAACCGGTAGGTACTGTTTATATTGCCTGGCAGACTAAAAACCAAGCCGCCAAAATTAAAAAAATGTTGTTAACGGGTTCCCGTCAACAAATTAGAGAACAAACCGTAATAGCCGCTATCAAAGGAGTTTTGTTATGACCGAGTCTCCGCCATTAGCTATGAAATCGGCTGAAAACTACATTGAATTACTACTTAATAAAACCAAAAACAACCGCAGTCTTGCCCTAACTATTTTCATCAAGTTATTCGCTGAACTTCCTGCACAACTGGTTGAGATAAGCACGGCCATCAAGCTCCAACAACTAACCACAGCGAAAGATATTACCCACATGCTACATGGCTCGGTCAGTTTTTGCGGCTTAATGGATTTGCAAGAGCCCGCTAAAAATTTGGAAATCAGCTTGCTAAACAATGATCAAAAAACCGCCCAGCAACATTTAAACGAATTAAAACTCAGCATTGCCCAATTTCTCAGTCAACAGCAAGCCATACTGACGCTATTGAGCTAATCCCATGAGGTTAGCTTAAGCGCCAAACGCCTCAATCTTCGCTTTAATCCCCTGCACATCCAAACCACACAGCGCCAACAGTTCTTCACGACTGCCTTGTTCGACAAAGCTATCTGGTAGGCTGATGTTCAGCACCGGCATCAAGATGCGTTGCGCTTGCAGGAATTCATTGACGGCACTGCCCGCACCACCAGCCAGGACGTTTTCTTCGATGGTAACGAGCACATCATGGCTTTTTGCCAGTTCCAATAATAAG
>JAUYMX010000314.1 GCA_030699345.1 Methylococcaceae bacterium | reverse complement strand
ATATCCGGCATAACGCGGCTGACTGACGCTTCAATATCGATGGCACGATAATGTCCTGAATCCGCCAGGGATCTGGACAAAACAATATGCCCATCAAGCACGCCTCGAGCGGCATCGGCAATCGGGTCATTGTTATCGTCGCCTTCCGCCAAGACGGTATAAAACGCGGTAATCGAACCGCCGCCGTGATCGGCATTACCCGCTCGTTCCACTAAATGCGGCAATTTGGCAAACACCGATGGCGGATAGCCCTTAGTAGCTGGCGGCTCATCTATCGCCAAAGCAATTTCACGATGCGCCTGGGCAAATCGGGTTAATGAATCCATCAACAACAATACATCCAGCCCTTGATCGCGAAAATATTCGGCAATACTGGTGGCCAGCAATGCACCGTTTACCCGCATTAACGGCGGACAATCGGCAGGTGTGGCCACGACTACCGCCCGCTTAAGACCTTCTTCACCCAGAATCTTTTGGACAAATTCATTCACTTCTCGACCACGTTCACCAATCAGGCCGACCACAACAATATCGGCATTGGTAAATTTGGTCATCATCCCCAGCAAGATACTTTTACCAACGCCGGTACCGGCAAACAGCCCCATACGCTGACCGCGGCCAACGCTGAGCATGGCGTTAATGGCCCGGACGCCGACATCTAACGGCTCGCGTATTGGTTTTCTTGTGAGGGGATTAATCGGCACGCCGTTGAGTGAGACTTTGGCATCGGTTTTCAGCGGCCCCTTATCATCTAATGGATTACCGGCACCATCCAGCACGCGCCCCAACAAGCCAATACCGACCCGCGCCAAACTGTGTTTGCCCATAGGAATCACGCGGCAATCCGGCTCCAAACCATGCACTTCTGCGGTAGGCATTAAAAACACTCGGGTTCCAGAAAAACCGACCACTTCCGCTTCAATCAATCGGCCGCTTTTAGTTTCAATGCGACAGCGTGAACCAATTGCCGCACGACAACCGACGGCTTCCAGGGTCAAACCGACCATGCGTGATAACTTGCCTTCCACAATCAGTTCAGGCTCTTCCGATAACCTATCAGAGTACGGCTTTAATTTATCGAGCCAAATCGAAGATCGGTCAAGGGCGGGAATCATAGCGTTGGCTCCGCATCAACGGCTTCCTGAATAACGTCTTCTTTAGATGTATCAGCCGCATGCTCAGAGAAACGTGGCAGATTCTCCTTGTTGTCATTGCCTCGTTCGCCACCCAGCAGGTTGGCTATCACTGCCGCCAAACGATTTTCAACACTGGCGTCAATATGCGACACATCGGTATCGACTTTACAGCCGCCGCGGGTAATCAGCGGGTCTTCAATCACCGCCCAAGCTGGCGATATGTCATCCAGTGATAATGCAGATCGCACTAATTCGGCATCTTCCGGGTGCAGGTACAGAGTGATTTTTTGCGCCGACAACGGCAGCACATTAATAGCCTGCTTAACTGCCGCGACAATTTGCCCTGGATCAAGTTTAATTTCTCTACGGATAATTTGTGTAGCAACGGCTATCGACAGTTTGACCAATTCCTTTTCGACTTCTTCATCTAACTCTTTGAATGGTTCACTCAATGCCGTCATCAATGCCGAAAACTGTGCAGCTTGTTGTTCGAGTAACTGGATTTTTTCTTCGTAACCTTGTTTTAAACCTTGCTCGTAGCCTTGATCATAACCTTGCTGAAAGCCGTCTTTTTGACCTTGCTGAAAGGATTCGTCGTAAGCCTGAGTCTGCATGGCTTCGATTTCTTCTACCGTCAAAACTGGCGTCGGCTCGGTTACGGGAGGTGGCCTCCTGATGTTCATTGCCTCGTTTTCTTCGCCATTGGAAACATCCGGTAAACTCCATATCCGCAACATTTCTAATTCGGCTTCTGAAAACCTGGGTTTTTTAGACAAGCTCATCGCCACCTGTTCCCAACATAATTTCGCCTGCATCCGCTAATTTTTTGGCGATTGCCAGAATATCTTTTTGCGCCAACTCAACTTCACTTAACTTGGCAGGAGGAGAGGCTTCCAAATCATCTCGTAACATTTCTGCCGCACGCTTGGACATATTGTTGAAGATTTTGTTTTTAAGCTCATCCCCCACCCCCCGCAAGGCCAGCAACAATTGACTGGTAGATACATCGCGCAGCAAGGTTTGCAGGCCTCTTTCATCAATGGTCCACAATTCCTCGAAGGTGAACATTAATTCTT
>JAUYMX010000542.1 GCA_030699345.1 Methylococcaceae bacterium | reverse complement strand
ACAGTCATCCCTTGAATACCCATTCGATCAGATTGCGTGGTAACCACACATACGCCACTCGCCCACAATTGCATAGCCTTTTTAAACTCGTCCGCAGCAACAGTCATTCAGTTCTCCAGTTAATTAAAAGAATCGCTTAATCATTGAAAATGATAAGTACGATGTTGATATAAAATGTAAGTAATATATTACATTGCCAATGATAGCTTGTTAAATATTACCGGTTGAAAACTAATATTCACTACTTTTATTAAAACGCAAATTCAATTTGAAGGGGGCGGATTTAAAAATGACGTGCAACACCGCGATATTAATGAATGAGAGTTGATTTTTACTTAGGATTCAAAAAAATCGGGACACCCTCTAACGATTCAGTGTGGTCTCTTGATTGAGCATTGATCCACAGTTCTGACAATAATTCTGCCCCTCTGAAACCTTCGTCCCACATTCAGAACAGCAAACATAATCCTGTGTTTTATGACCGCACTTGTTACAAAAATGGGCATGAGTGGAAATTTCTGCACCACACTGAGAACAGGCAGTTTTCTGCTGGGGTATTAAACGAGATAAATATCTGCCTATTTGTTCTACGGCATCTATTAAATAAAATGCATGTCGATAAGCCCTTAAAACAAACCATACACTGATGCATACAATGACAATAATGGCGGCACTATAGTAAATGGCCCTGCCTTGTGAATCGACAAACGGAGCCAATACTTGCCAAAGTAATGCTTGGCCCATGATAACAAGTAATAGCGCCGTTAAGGGTTCAGCGACCCCTTTTACAAAAGACAACGCACCATCATGATTTGGGATGGCTGCTATTAAAAAGCGTGCAAAATAATAAAATACAATTAATGCCGCTGACTTGGCGAGAAACCAGATTATTTCAGCGGCACTGAAGGTATCAGCCACTTGTAACTCATGCATCACTGGCACCAGCGTTATTAATTTACCTAATAACAGTATTGTCAGCATAGTGATCAATAACTGCGATGCACGCCGACCGGCATTGTTTGATAAGGACATTAAAGAAAACATAATAAAAGCTCCAACTGCTATTGACCGGGACGGTACTGATTTTAAAAATACTCTTTAAGAGCTTAGTGAGCAATAAGAACGGCATCTTAATCTGGCTTGAGCTTTTAATACGCTGTTTTAAGAAGATAAGAATACCTTTTTCTGTAAGCTTCAGGAGTTCAAGTTGAATAAAATTGCATCGTTTTGCGTGTTACACTCAAATTGGATTTAGATTGCAAGAATAACAATTGCACCTATTAAACCTCATCATTCACTGGAATAATTTTTATGTCATTAACCATGTACCAAGCTTCAATCCCCGTTTTTGTGCGTATGTTAGGTAATTTATCCGCGATTCTCGATAAAGCTGCCGCGCATGCGGAAACAAAAAAAATCGATCCGGCCATTTTTGTAAACGCGCGTCTAGCGCCTGATATGTTTCCACTGACTCGCCAGGTACAAATTGCGACAGATATGGTTAAAGGTTGCGCTGCACGCCTGGCAGGGATTGAAGTTCCCAGTTATGAAGATAACGAAACCACTTTTGCTGATTTACAAGCGCGTATCGCCAAGACGGTAGCGTTTTTACAAAGCGTAAGTGCTTCGCAAATTGACGGTAGTGAGGATCGTAAAATCACCCTTAAATTTGGCAGCAAAGAACTCAATTTTTTAGGACAAGCTTACTTACTTGATTTTGTGCTGCCCAATTTCCATTTTCACCTTACCACCACCTATGCGATCCTGCGCCACAATGGTGTGGAGATTGGAAAAAAAGATTACGTTGGTAATTATTAATAGCGACCTAAACGTTATTGCATCGTAAAAAACTCACACCAATGAACCTGAATCTTCAGGTCTGCGCCTAGCAAGGCGTGTAGTTATTGCGTTGCTCTATTAACTTTACTTTCGGAAAGATATTTTTAAGCAAATACTTAGTCATATATATGTTGTTACATTTAGATCTCACCCAGCTGTTATGGATTGCTCTTGCCGGGCTTTATGCAGGCACCCAAAATACGCTTGCAGGTGGCGGCTCTTTTATTACCTTTCCGGCGTTGCTGTTAGCGGGTCTTAATCCTTTAGCCGCAAACATTACCTCGACGGTTGCGTTATTTCCCAATCAGATTACGTCATCATTCGGCGGTCGTAAGCTTGCAGGAGGCTTAGGCACGTTAAGTTTGGGCAATCTGTTTGGTCTTAGCATTGCAGGGGGGCTGGTTGGCGCCTTGTTGCTGTTAAATACCCCGGTAACTATATTCGCCCGTCTGGTTCCCTGGCTGGTGCTCTTTGCCACGTGTGTTTTTACTTGGGGCAGCTTTCGCAAAAAAACACCTCATTTAGCGAGTGTGACTCCAGATCCAATTTTGGCTATAGCGCAATTTTTGATCGGCATCTATGGGGGCTATTTTGGCGGCGGTCTTGGCTTTTTGATGCTGGCAACCCTAACCATTGCCGGTCAGCAAGTGCGTATGGCGACCGCCACCAAAAATGTGCTGGCCATGGCAATGAATGCGTCGGCGGTGGGGTTGTTTGTTTTTTCTAATCAAGTTGACTGGCTTGCCGCATTGGCGCTGTCTATCGGCGGTATTGGCGGTGGCTTCGCGGGCAATTGGCTGGTTCACCGATTACCCGAAAAAATTATGCGTGGCTTTGTTGTGTTGGTGGGAATCGCACTGACAATTTGGCTGTTTGTGCGTTAGTCGTAATCCCTCAACCTAACTTTCTGCCGCTGGAGTAGGGATTGCGATAACTGTCGGTAACTTATCAAATTCATCAACAGGCACTGGTCTCGAAAACAAATAGCCTTGTGCATAATCGCAACCGGCGGCAATTAATAGATCACGTTGCTCTATAGTTTCCACACCTTCTGCGATAACCTTAATGTCCAGTTTATGGGCCATCACAATGATAGCCTCGCACAGCACCATGTCACTGGAATGTGGCGTCATATTTCTTACAAACGACTGATCGATCTTGATGTAATCAATGTCGAATTTTTTAATGTAGGACAGTGATGAATAGCCAGTGCCAAAATCGTCTAACGCTACTTGGATACCAGCATCACGAAAATTAAGAAGTTTATTGTCAGTAAAGTTGCTGGCATCCAGCAGTAGGCCTTCGGTAATTTCCGCAACAATACTCTGTCCAGGAACACCTAGTTTATTCAGTAACGTTGGCCAAGAATCGTAACTCGCGCTTTGATGGCGAAACTGCACTGGCGATTTATTGACGCTGATCTGGAATTGAGGATGAAGCGTCGACCGCCAACATTTCGATTGCTGAGCAGCTTCATATAACACCCAGTTACCGATGTCGATGATCATGCCGGTTTCCTCGGCAACTGGGATAAACTCACCTGGACTGACCAGGCCGCGCGTAGGATGTTGCCATCGTATCAGGGCTTCGGCTTTATGAATGGCCCCGGTCGACAGCTCTACGATAGGTTGGTAAAAAACGCGGAATTGATTGTCGGCAAGT
Organism: Methylococcaceae bacterium; assembly: GCA_030699345.1. Taxonomy (GTDB): domain Bacteria; phylum Pseudomonadota; class Gammaproteobacteria; order Methylococcales; family Methylomonadaceae; genus JABFRC01. Next base: position 132 of record JAUYMX010000542.1, on the reverse strand, counting down.
GCGCCGCGTAAATCATTGACCAGCTTCATGCGCGTTTGGGCAACTTCCTGCATGGAGGAGGTAAAGTATTGGTATCGGTTGCGGCCAAGGTTTTTGGCGGCATACATCGCTTGATCGGCATTTTTGAATAAT
>JAUYMX010000530.1 GCA_030699345.1 Methylococcaceae bacterium | reverse complement strand
ATGCACAGCTTGTCCAAAGCCGGAGTGCCACTGATTCGAGCCTTGCGCAGCTTGAGTGAATCGACACGCAACCCAGCGTTAGCAAATGCAATCAAGGATATTGCTAAACGCCTTGAATCCGGCTCGTCCTTAAGCCAAGCCATGAATCAACACCAAAAAGTATTTAGCCCGCTATTTATCAACATCGTCCATGTTGGTGAGACCAGCGGCGGACTAGATCAGGCTTTTTTACAAATCGCCAATTACCTGGAGCGCGAAAAAGAAACCCAGAGCCGCATCAAAGCGGCCTTGCGTTACCCGTCCATGGTGATTATTGCGATCAGCATCGCCATGATTGTCATCAATATTTATGTGATTCCTGCGTTTAAAGGCGTATTCGACAAAATGCATGCGGAGCTGCCTTGGCAAACCCGACTGCTAATGGCTATCTCCGAATTTACTGTCAACTATTGGCCTTATTTACTGGGCGGCTTATTGGTGTTGAGCGCGATTGTTATCAAATACATCAACACCCGAGAGGGCCGTTTGCAATGGGATTGGTTGATGCTGCGCATCCCAGGGGTCGGCAGTATTGTTGAACGCTCGACAATGGAACGCTTTGCGCGCTCATTCGCGATGAGCTTAAGCGCTGGCGTGCCGCTGATTCAAGGCATTACTATCGTTTCTGCAGCGATCGGCAACAGCTATATCGCCTCCAAGCTGGAGCAAATGCGCATTGGTATCGAAAAAGGCGACTCCATTAGCCGCATGGCCAGAAGCACCCAGCTATTTCCGCCGCTGGTGGTGCAAATGCTTATGGTGGGTGAAGAAACCGGTAATATCAGCGATATGCTGTTAGAAGTGGCCGATTTTTATGAAACCGAAGTGGACGCCGAATTAAAAAACATCGCCAGCGTCATCGAGCCCATTTTGATTGTCATTATCGGCATCATGGTGTTGATTCTAGCGCTGGGAATCTTTTTACCGATGTGGGATTTATCGACCAACATGCATCGGTAATCTTAACTTAATGGCAAGGGTGCTGGAGCATGGGGAACGATGTCTAGTTATACCAATCCCAATAAATTCATATCTTATTGTTTCTTAGATTATTGAAGGCTAGCTCAACGTTAAAGATTAACCGTTCGCCCTGAGCCTGTCGAAGGGTGAATGGTTAATCCGTTCATGGTTCGACAAGCTCACCACGAACGGCTTAACTTAATGACATTGAATTCCTAGGCTTTAATTAAAAACTTATTGGGATTGGTATTAGTTTGATACCGCTATATTTCAGAATGAATTTTGAAGCCATTTGGCCAAGTTAGTTTTTATTTTTATGAGTCTATTAACGTCAATATCGCCCAGTGTCCCTAACAGGATTTCTTCGCTAACGACGGCTAATCTAGTCACTCGAATTAAACTCGATTGCTTTAATCCGCTTTGATTAAAATCGGACTCTTCCAGATAAATAACCTCATCCAACGTTGGGATTGCTTGATGAAGCTGGCTGGAAATCATGCAGATTAGCCAATCATCAAATTTTCCAGGTAATTTGCGAAGGACCAACGCTGGACGGAGTTTGCCTTCATCTTGATCGGTTTGAGGAAACCGAAATAAAACTATCTGGCCTTCTGAAATCATTAATAGGTTTCTTTTAAATCAGTAACGGAATAATTAGATTCTTCATTTTCCATGCCCCTCATTGCGGAGGAGATAGATAGACTATTCCAATCGTTGTTCTCTTCCTTTTCTGTTTTTAGCTTAAGGTATTCCACAAAATCAAGAACTTCAGCTTGTTTGGCTTCTGGTAATGAAGCGACTGTCGCCAATATTTTTTCTGATAAATTCATGTTTGCCTCCAGTTAAGCTGATTTGCACATAGACAGCACATTATATCTTTACATTGCCAACATCATTAACCGGCTCTTTGAAGCAGGCTTATTGGTAGCCGCCGAGTGTTTCTTTGACTTTATAGTTCCCACGCAGAGCATCATTGCCATTAAGTTAAGCAAAATCGATACACTTGTAGGTGCGAATTTATTCGCACAACTGGCTAATCATTGCTTCGCAATGTGCGAATAAATTCGCACCTACATCTTAACTTAATGGCAGTGATGCAGAGTATGGAACAATAAAAACGCCCTCTAAATTGAGAAGGCGCTAATAAACTTCCCGCAAATAAACCTGCTTACTATTACCTTTGTAAATGCCAAACGTCGCTTTGGCAGTGGGCGAATTATCTTGCACGCCATTATTATCCCAATCGAATAACAACCACGGCATGTCGGCGAAATTACCGGTAATGTCGATATAACCGGTATTGCCCGCGCCCGGCGCGCTAAAACTCAATCCCGCCACGCCATTAAGTAAAGTGGCATTTGCCAAGCTGGCTTGCGATGTCCCGGATGGTGCAATGGTCATCACGGCATTACCTGCTTTAGTTGCACCGCTATTGGTGACCAAATTGCTAAGCGCCAGCTGGCTGCTCAAGGTTAACGCCGTGCAATTGTCGCGAGTGTTACTGATAAACGACGACCCGTTGAAATACTCAGCAAATAACGGCACCGACAAGGCAACCAATTCCGAGCCATAGGCATTGCCCAGTGCTAAACGCCCCCAGCGCTGAGTTTTATTGCCGCCGGTAAAGCTGATGCCGTTACCGGCACTGGCCGCGCCAAATCTAACCGGATTTACGCCCGCGCCGCCATTGATGTTGGCAACCTGCACGGCATCGGTGTCTTGCAAGGTAAAACTCAGGGCGATTTCGGCATTAAACTCGTTAATTGGCGCGGATCGGGTAATTGCCAGAATATTGCTGGTGGTATCGGCAAAGTTGAGCCGCCCAGTGCCATCGCCGTTATCGATAGTAGTAGGTAGACTCGTATTTAATACCGTTAATGGCTGGGCAGCTTCGCTATAGCTCGGAGTTGTATTGCTGAGGTTAACCTTCCATAAACTGCCGGTGTAATTCTGCGTGATTACCCCGGAGTTATTTTTAGCGCTAATACTGGCCTCTGGCGCGGTGGCAAATTTGATAGGTTGCCCGATATAGGTAAACTTATTACAGCTGGGCGCAAAGACCGGCGTATTCAAGGTAACATCGAAATGATCCGGTACAAACCGGCCAATAGTAAAAATTGGGGACGTGATTGTACGCTCGCTTAAGGTAGAGCCATCGCTAGCGTCAATAATTGCAAAATCACTATCTTTAATTGTTGCGTTAATAACGCCAACCTCGGAATATTGGGCAGTTATCGACGTCGCAACACCGTTATTAACGACAAAAGTGCCGGCATTGAAGGCGCCGCCGACACACCCGCTAGCAGGCAACACACAACTATTAAAATTAGCGATTGGGGTTCCTTTATAGCCGCTGGTGACAGCGCCGAGACTGTTATAGGCTGTCGCAACCAAAGTAAATGGCTGTCCGGCTTTATGGGTTGGCGTAGCAGTAGCCGAAGACGCATTCAGAGATCGTGTAGTCCCCGCTGACACCCAGTTAGCATCACTTGCGGTAGCAGTAAAGTTAGCCGGACGAATAGTAAAATGATCCGTTGAACAGGCAACAACAGTTGGCGCGCTGGCTGGATAAGAAATACGCACAAGCGCATCGGGATAAGCTTGCGCTTGGCTGACGCCGGAAAACGTATGTCGACCTTGCTCGGTCGCAGTAAAGGTATAACTGGCAGAGACGGTCTGAATTGCAGTATTGGCTGTACAACTTACGCCTCGACCGTCAACCAACTCCACTTTGACTGTACCGGTAAAGCTGGTCAAGACAGTGGCCGGACTGCTGGTAAGCGCAACCACATCAAAATTAAATGCAGTTCCTGCTATTTTAGTTTTCAACACACCACTTATTGAATTAGCGGCAGTAGCTGTTTCAAAGGCATTGAAGCCAGTGGCAGGTGGGGCGGCAACCGGCACAGTTTGTGGTACGCCCAAACTAGCGCTTTTGACGCTCCATTCCAAATCATCAAGCAAAAACCAGCTGCGATATTCGCTGATAACATCCATTCTTATTTCTAACTTGACAGTTTTGCCAGCAACCGTAGCTAAACCGGCAGAACAGCTAATCCAAGGCTCTCTACCTCGGTTAAAAGTACTGGTCATCCCTAAGGTGTGATTATTGGAATCGATGCCATTGTCCCAATAATTATAAGGCCCATAACCCGAGGCGCTATTGGTTGCAGGACTGGTGTTGTGATTCGGGCTAAATGGGCAAGTCGCGTAATTATTCAGCGATGGCCCTACAATCACTAACAGCACGTTAGAATTACTGGCATCTAGTAAGCGTACTTGCAAGAAATCAAAGTTGCTCAGATCATTATTTCTTCCCGAATCCCAGCCCTCTGGTTTAATTTTAATCGTAAGATTACCCGGATCAGTAGCGGGGATTTTAATAGTACGAGTAATAGTGGCATTAGTATTACTCGCCGCAGTCACATCAGAGTTACTACGAAAGCCTAGCAAATAAGAATATTTACCTGTATTGGGGTTACCGTTGGTATTAACTGTTGCCGGAAGTGTGCCGGAACTGGTATCACTAACGCTCACAGTCTCCGCCGGGCGAATCTGCAAATCCATATTGGCATCACTACGGCTGGCTGCAGCCCAGGAATTCGGCGTTACCGTACCGGTAATATCGGCCTCAAAGTTACCGTTGATTTTGCTTTGTGAGTTGGTCGCTTTGGGACCATTGGCTACGGTATCAAAGTACAGGTAATAAGTAGTGGCTCCGGCATCCTGCAAAATAAAACGAATTTCGCCGCGATTGTTGCCAGTAGAATCAGTGCCCCCGGCGTAGATGGTATCGGTGTATTCCTGGTTGGTGGCTAAGCTAAGATCGTTGCTGCGGACAATGCGGGGGGAGTTAATATCAAAACTGCCGACAACGCCAAGGGTGCTTAATTGTGCGGCAAAATCGACATCGACCTTGATGGTACTGTTGACGCTGCTACCGGCGGGTACATTAATAGGAATCCTGTAATGCCAAGTGTTATCGTACCAAGCAAACGTTTGACCGCTAAAAAGAAGTAATAACAGCCAAGTAAAAAGCAGCCCATAAGGCTTATTTGCATTGCTTAAGTTAATTGAAATACCTGGCATTAAATTTTTAGTCGGCCATCAAGTTTTGTTAAGTTTGCAAGCGGGGCAAATATGCCCACCATCACCGGTATTAACCCAACCTGCTTGCAGTGCTGCACTCAATTCACCCTCAAACCAAGACCTCCCGTCGCTAATTCGTCGTCCGGTACGCTGGTCGTTACGTGGTGCGCGGCGAAATTCGATTGCTCTTAAACCTTGTGGATTACATATATCGCAAAATATGATTTTTCTTATGCTCATGTCGACTGTCTGGCAGAAATATTAAATAGCTGGAGTGTGGCACGTAAGTTGATTTTTTAGATCGTGGCGATTTTAAATTGCAGTATAGTCTACACTTTCTAGCGTTAATGCAGTGTGGGCTTATTTCTTATTCAAACTCAAGGTGACAAAAGTGAATTTACACAAACAACAAGGTTTTACGTTAATTGAATTGGTTATGGTAATTGTGATTTTGGGGATTTTGGCGGCAACAGCGCTTCCTAAATTTGCCAATCTTGCCGTTGACGCTCGCGCTAGCACGCTTCAAGGTGCTTATGGCGCAATACAATCAGCACTAACTATTGTGCATTCTCAGGCGCTAATCGAAAATCAAGCCGGACCCACTGGCGCAATCGAATTAGAAGGCAAAAAAATCACTTTGGCTTTTGGCTATCCAGATGCTGAGGGCATTGTTAATGCCATTACCTTAACAGGTGATATTTCTTGGACTACAGCAGGTGTTAACATCGGTTTTGCCACAGGCGTAGCTGATTCAAAAACATGCCAGATTACTTATTCTGTTGCTAAAGATGCATCAACACCCGCATCAGCAGCCATTGATGCATCAAACTGTTCTTAATCCTGTCTCAATTAAATTAATTAAGCCTGATTATGTTAGTCACTAATCAGGCTTAATTTTTATAATCTGCCACTAACAATGTTGGTGTTAAGTACGTCAAAGGGCTTCACCTTAGTTGAATTGGTGATGACGATTGTCATTTTGGGAATTGTTTCCGCCACAGCACTGCCAAAGTTTTTCAGTATTTCCGCTTTTCAAGAACGCGGTTTTTTTGACGACACCCTTAGCGCCATTCGTTATGCACAAAAACTAGCGGTAGCGAGCGGTTGTAATGTGCAAGTAGTAATTGCCGCTAATCAATTTGCCTTGAAACAGACGGGGGCAAGTGATCGCAGCCAGTGTGCATCGACCACTACCAGCGATTTCACCCAAACAGTTAAAAGGCCGGGTTCTGGCGAGTCCAGCTACCAAGGCAGCCAGTCTGGCGTTGCTGTTAGCAATGCAACAATTTATTTCACCGCTAAAGGTACTGCCTCGACTGGGTTAGACATCACTGTCGGCAGCCGAAAAATCACCGTAATACAAGATACCGGCTTTGTTTATGACAGCACGCCTTAAGCGACAACGCGGCACAACCTTGGTTGAGCTGATTTTGTCGATGGTGATTATCAGCATCGCGCTGGTAGGCATTCTTTCCGTTATTAATCTCACCGTCAGTCACAGTGCCGATCCTGTGGTTGAACATCAAGCACTGGCAATTGCCGAATCCTATCTGGAAGAAATTTCGCTGCAAGCCTATAGCGGTAACCCCAGCACTGGTCGCAGTAATTTTGATGATGTCGATGATTACAATAATTTAATTAATACCGGTGTCCGTGACCAGCAAGGCAACGCCGTTACTGGATTATCGCAATATACGGTGAAAGTGGCGGTAACAGCCGCAACCGCGCTAACCGGCGGAGTTAATGCCAAAAAAATCACCGTGACAGTCTCCGGCCCCGGAGTTTCCGGTCTTTCTTTAGTCGGCTACAAGGCAGAGTATTAACATGCAACGCCGCGAACAGGGTTTTACCCTAATTGAGCTGATTACCGTCATCGTTATTGTCGGCATTTTGGCATCAATGACCAGTGATCTTATTACATTGCCTGTGAAGAGTTATTTCGATCAGCAACGCCGCACCACGCTGGTTGATAGCGCCGAATCAACCTTGCGTTTAATGCAACGCGACATTCGCCGCGCTTTACCAAACAGTATCCGCATTAACAGCGACGGCACGGTGTTAGAGCTGTTGCATACCAGCGATGGCGGACGTTATCGAGCTAAACTCACCAGCACCGGCAGCGGTAATATTCTTGATTTCACCAGCACTGACAGCAGTTTT
>JAUYMX010000524.1 GCA_030699345.1 Methylococcaceae bacterium | reverse complement strand
AATGCACCGACATTTATTAGCTGAGCTTATGCCTATTGCCGACGAACTTGGCATCGCCCTGATTAATGCCCGGCAATACGATATGGAGAAAAAACGCGCCCAACTTGATCCTCTCACACAACTATTCAACAAAAGGATGATTGATCAGTTTTTGACGCAAATTTTCCAACGAGAACCAATCAGCCTGGACAAAATTGCCATTGGTTTCATCGATATTGATAAATTTAAATTATTCAACGATCTCTGCGGACATCAAGCGGGTGACGATGCCTTGAAAATTGTCGCCGATATTTTAAGAAGCCTAACCAGACCAGCAGATTTTATCGGCCGATACGGCGGTGAAGAGTTTTTATTTGTACTCAGAAACACCGATGAAAATGGTGCTCGCGGCTATGCTGAAAGAATAAGGAAGGAGATTGAACGTCGCGGCAAAATTTTAAGTCAGCGCTTTAATAATCATTTGCTGACAGCAAGCATCGGCGTAGCAATGTTTAACAAACAATACAGCCATCATAAGCAAATGATAGAAGTCGCCGATCAGGCAATGTATCAAGCGAAAAGAGAAGGAAGAAACCGGGTAATTGTCCTAAACAGCCCAATGAACAAATGATCTTACGGCAACAGTATTTGGAATTGTCGTTCAGCGCTTTAGATTGATAGTGATACCCGCACCATCCATGGATTTTTTCTTATCTGCTTCCGGTTCTTGAGACATCAATATCTGACCATCCAACGTCAATGATCGTGGTGGTTTTTTTTGAATTGCAAAAATACTCTCCGGCGCTGTTTCAAAGGCATGATCTAATTGCTTATTGAGAGCATTTTTTTCTAAATCATCAATAGATAAAGACAAATCCAGGGACTTTTGCTGCTCTTTATCGATGACGGGACTAGCAGATTCTGGCTGAGCGTTCTTATCAGCCTTGCTTTTAGAGGTTTTTTTTCCGGCTATTGCTTTAACGGAATGAGGTTTTTTGACCAACAAAACTTTGTTGGTGTTAGTACTATTATTTTTGGCAAAGACTATGGAGACAGACATTAGCATAGCCAACATTAAAGATAAAAAAACCAAACACCGCTTAGGATAAGTTTTCATCTTTGCCTCGGATGAGCAAAAGTCTCCAAAAAACATTGTATCGAACGAGTGGTTAGGCTTTTGTTTAACAATCAGCCTAACCACTCGACTCGTGTGGTACCTAAAATTAAATATGCGGCCCAGCTTGAGTAAAATCAAAGCCATCATTGGCAACGATATATTTCTTAAAATTGTCGACAAACATACCCGCTAATTTTGCTGCCACTTCATCAAAATGCGCTTTGTCTGCCCAGGCATCACGAGGATTCAATAAAGAATCTTCAACTCCCGGCAGCTGTTTGGGGATGTTTAGACCAAAAAATGGCACTGTTTCGAATTCGACGTTATTGATACTTCCATCGAGAATGGCATTGATACAGGCCCGAGTCGCTTTAATACTCATACGTTTGCCAACACCATAGCCACCGCCCGCCCAGCCGGTATTTACCAAATAGGCGTTAACACCGTGCTGCTCCATCTTCTCGCCCAGCAACTTGGCGTAAACAGTAGGGTGTAGCGGTAAGAAAGCCTCACCAAAGCAAGCGGAAAATGTAGCCTGCGGCTCGATAATGCCGCGCTCAGTACCGGCAACTTTGGCAGTATAGCCAGACAAGAAATAATACATCGCTTGCTCTTTAGTCAGCTTAGAGACAGGCGGTAACACCCCAAAAGCGTCGCAGCTTAAAAAGATGATATTGCGTGGCTGCCCGGCTATTAGGGTAGCCTCATGATTATCGATATGTTCAATGGGATAAGAAACACGGGTATTTTCGGTTTTGGCACTATCAAAAAAGTCCACTACGCCGTCTTCATCGTAAACCACGTTTTCAAGCAAGGCATCACGTTTAATAGCATTAAAAATTTCCGGTTCTGTTTCAGGTGTCAGCCCAATACATTTGGCATAACAGCCACCTTCAAAATTAAATACGCCATGACCATTCCAACCATGCTCATCATCACCAATCAACTTGCGGTTGGCATCCGTCGATAAGGTCGTTTTACCCGTGCCGGAAAGCCCAAAAAACAACGCTACATCGCCGTCTTTACCGACATTGGCGCTGCAATGCATCGACAAAATACCTTCCAGCGGCAACCAGTAATTCATCATTGTGAAGATGCCTTTTTTCATCTCCCCGCCGTACCAGGTGCCGCCAATAATGGCGATATTTTTCTCGACGTTAAAAATGCAAAAAACTTCAGAATTTAGGCCTTGTTTTTGCCATTTTTCATTAGTTAAATTGCTGGCATTGTAAACACGAAAGTCAGGTGAGAAACCATCCAGTTGTTCATTACTTGGACGTATAAACATGTTTTTTACAAAATGTGATTGCCAAGCAAACTCAGTGATAAAGCGCACTGATTTACGAGTATCAGGATGAGCACCGCTAAATCCATCGGTTACATACACATTTTTATCAGAAAGATACTCGATAACATCAGCATATAGTTCATCGAAAATCTCTGCTGAAATAGGCTTGTTAATGTTGCCCCAAGCGATATGATTGCTGGATGGTGTCTGTTGTACAAAATACTTGTCTTTTGGCGATCGACCGGTAAATTTGCCGGTATCGACCATCATGGTGCCGTTGCTAGAAACTCGACCTTCACTGTTATGAAGTTCGTGTTCAAAAAGATCGTCGTAACTAATATTGTAATAAATCTTACCGACGCTTTTCAGGCCCAAGTTTTCTGCAGTCAATGCACTCATCACAGCTTCCTCGGATGGTTTAAGACCATCTCTAATCTATATTAAAAATTCGGCAGGTCATCTTAACCCGCCACGTCCGCTCGTTATAACGTAAAAAGTTTTTACTGACAAGGCGTCAGCCTATTCTCTACTGAATAGTCTTAGCTGCTTGGAGAGCGGTATTTGTTAATTTATTGACAAATTCAATCAACCGCGCATTTTCTAACAACTCATAAAAAACACGATTAATCAAAACGCTTGGCATCCGGTGGTAATTTCTCAAATAGCGGATGCTTAGTAATGCCGTAATGCTCAGGGTAATACACAGCCCCCAGATACAAGCCATCTGGTGACGCTGTTACACCTCCCAGTTTACGGCTTTTCAGTTCAAGTAATTGTTGCGTCCAGTCTAATGGCTGTTTTCCTGAGCCAATATCCATCAACACACCGGCAATATTTCTAACCATATGATGTAAAAAGGCATTGGCGGAAATATCCATAATGACCTTATCGCCTTGGCGAGTCACGTCAATGAAGTACATATTACGAAAAGGACTTTTAGATTGACAACCTTGCGCCCGGAATGAAGAAAAATCGTGTTGCCCGATCAAGTATTGCGCCGCCTGATGCATTTTTTCTGCATCCAACGATGGATAACACCACGTCACTTGCTTGCGTTGTAATGCCGATTTAACCGGACTGTTTAGAATAATGTAACGATAAATACGGGCAATGGCGCTGTACCGAGCATGAAAGTCACCCACCGGCTCTTTAACCCACGTGATTTTAACATCGTCCGGCAAGTTGGTATTAGCACCCAATAACCAAGCGTGTAAGTCTCGTTGGCTGGTGGTATCTAAATGCACCACTTGTTCC
>JAUYMX010000520.1 GCA_030699345.1 Methylococcaceae bacterium | reverse complement strand
GAGATCATTGATTTATGACCTACTTGACCGTTTTATCTTCATTGGGTGGTGGTGTGCTGATTGGTCTTGCGGCTGCCTGGCTGCTGTTTTTCAATAACCGTACTGCCGGGATTTCCGGTATTGCCGCGGGCATTTTGCCGCTGTGGCAACAAGGCGGTGCTTGGCGATATTGGTTTCTGGCTGGCCTTATCATTAGTGCGCCGTTATGGAAATTGTTTGGCGGTAGCGTGCAGATACAAATTGACGCACCTTTAATGGTGCTGGCTGTCGCTGGATTGTTGGTGGGTTACGGTACTCGTTTAGGCGGCGGTTGTACCAGTGGTCACGGTATTTGCGGCAACGCACGCTTGTCTGTGCGCTCCATAGTAGCAACGCTAACATTTATGACGACTGCCGGTATTACGGTGTTTTTAGTGCGTCACGGTTTATGAGGATTGCAGCATGAATCTAAACTTGTCGGCTTTTATAAGTGGCCTAATTTTCGGATTAGGGCTGGTGCTGGCGCAAATGACCAATCCAGAAAAGGTGCTGGGATTTTTGGATGTTGCCGGTAATTGGGATCCTTCTTTAGCGTTAGTAATGATGGGTGCTTTGTTGACATTGGGAACCTTGCAACGCTTGATTCGCAAACCTTCAGAGCAAATCCAAGATACTGATCTGCAAACTTGCGTTAATCCCAAAGCAAAGATAGATACGAAACTAATAACCGGTTCAGCGATTTTCGGGATCGGCTGGGGGTTATCCGGTTTTTGTCCAGGCCCGGCTCTAGTTAGTTTAACGGCCGGATTGACAGGCGCTTATGTTTTTGTTGCAGCGATGTTTATTGGCTTTTTGCTATTTAACATCGTGCATCGCGGGCGGTGATTTTGCATTGCTAATGCCGTTCGTGGTTTGCACGGACGGCATTGATACTACTCAGCAAACCCTTCAGGAAACGCTTTAAACTTGTCTAACACTTCATAACTTTCCGCAACCGGCACACAAGTTATGTAACCCTGGTAAGTATTGAGTGCTTTGCCAAATCCTGAGTCTTCAGTCAACGCCGCCAGTCCCTTATCTGCCAGCTTTAGCACATAAGGCAGGGTCGCGTCGGTCAGTGCCAAGGTAGAAGTCCGCGGATAAGCTCCAGGCATATTGCTGACGCAATAATGGATAACCCCATGTTTTTCATACACTGGTGCATCATGGCTGGTGGCTTTAGCGGTTTCAATGCAACCGCCCTGATCAATACTGACATCAACCAATACCGAGCCAGGCTGCATGGTTTTTACCATGGCTTCTGTCACTAAATGGCTAGCGCGAGCACCGTGAACCAACACTGCACCGATCAATAAATCCGTATCAAGCAGATGCTTAGCAATAGTCGCAGGTTCGGAAATAAAAAACTCAATCTCTTCTGAAATTTCTTGACGTAAGCGAGCGCCATTTTCAGGAAATAGCCCCGCGACCACAACATTGCTGCCTAAGCCAAAAGCGGTTCTGGCAGCATGCGTGCCTACCACGCCGTCGCCGATGATTAGCACCTTGCCGTAGCGTTTGCCCAATACTGATCCGAGCATCACCCCTTTACCGCCATGGCTCGCAGACAGGTAGTAGCAGCCCATTTGCACAGCCATATTACCGGCCACTGCGCTCATCGGCGCTAGCAGCGGCAGACGGCCGTTGCTGTCCACTAAGGTTTCATAAGCAACAGCCGAGGTTCCGCCTTGCAGTAGCGCTTCAGTTAACGCCCACGGCACACCAGCCAAATGGAAGTAGGTAAAGACGATTTGTTGTTTTAGATAACCGTATTCGGACGCGATAGGTTCTTTAACTTTTATTACCAGGTCATTATTCCAGGCCTCGGCAGTAGTGACGATCGTTGCACCTGCTTGCCGGTAAGCCTCATCGGCGTAGCCAGAGCCTAACCCCGCCCCTTGTTCAACGGCAACGTGATGACCCTTAGCAGTCAACTGCACGACGCCTTCGGGTGTTAAGCCAACGCGGTTCTCTTTGATTTTGATTTCTTTGATCAGGCCAATGTTCATAAATAAAAGGTCCCAAATGTTATTAATTAAGCGATAGATAGTGACTAAGCGGTCTCGAGAAATGTCTTTTGCGGATCTAAGTAACTTTGGTGACAAGGCCGAGGGGCGTGGTTTGATAATCTCACAGTCACTGCTTTTTAGGTAGGAAATTTACGGTGCAAAATAAGTAAAATTACTTATGGTAATCATACGCATATGTCCTAGCCCAATCTTGATATACATTGCCGAATAAAAAATAGGTGAGTGCGCCATGGATATAAAAACTGAGGAACGAGCCAGGATAGCGCGTGATGTTGATGCGATGGCGAAGCATTTTGGTATTAACGAACCCTGCAATATCAATGCCCTAATAAGATGGACAATTTTAAAAGTAGAAATCGGCTTAAGTACTGATAAAGCGCTTGTTGAAATCGAACTTTTAGCCAAGAAAATAATGTCATGAGGGTAATGAGATAATAGCGCCTGAGTGTTTTCGCCTCTGGAATTACGTTAGCTTGCGTTCAGGCGCTAAATCTGCTTAAAATTTGACCTTGCAATAAATCAATGGGTTATCAGTTCATTCTGAGCCTGTCGAAAGATTAATTAATGCCTTCTAAAGTAATTGCTAGTTCAGTGGAGGTTTACGATTATTTTGGGGCGGGGCCGTATGTCACAGTCTATGTGTTTCTCTAGTTTCTAATCTCTGCTAACATCCAAATCTATCAGGCTCGATTCGGTTGCTTGGTTATTTTCAAAAATTTAGGTTTTGTAGAATCCACCTCAATGCAAAATCTAATTAATATCAATGAGGTAATTTTTTCGAGATTAATAATGGACAAACTTACAGCACTTTCTTTAAGCATCGGCTTACTCTCCGGTGTCGCAACTTTTCTGGCAGTAGGGCCTTTAAGTGGATTCTTTTTTATATGGGCCGCAACCATTGCTTGGGCTGCGTACTTTTTTCTGGGCGCGAACAAAGAAGCTTTGATAAACACCATCGTGTGCGGCATATTCGGTGTGGTTTTAGCCTGGATTACCGCGTTGTTGTTGACCGAAATTTCCCCTGATGCAGCACCTGGCTTTTCTATCATGGCAGCGCTGACTGTGGCTGTTGTGGTTGTTGTGTTGTGTCTTGCAGCAAACATCCCGCAACTGGCAACTATTCCTGCCAGCGTGTTGGGATATTCCGCAACCTTTGCTTACTTGCTGCAAACGCCTGACACATTAACGCAAGATGTTTTGTTAGGTGTCTCGTTAAGTAATCCGTTAGTGGTTATTTCGGCCTCTATCGTAATCGGTACTTATTTTGGACAGTTCTCAGCGCAACTGGCTGCGAAATGGACTAAAGAATAAAAATTACGTCATGCAGGAGCGGGCCATGCCCGCGATTGTTTATCTATCGCGGGC
>JAUYMX010000512.1 GCA_030699345.1 Methylococcaceae bacterium | reverse complement strand
CCATGTACGGCAATGGTGGTATGAATACCGATTACCCGGCTTTTACTAATCCAACGTGTCCACCGGGCAGTAGCGGTAAAGGTAGTTACTGCGCCGGTCGCACCGGTGTTGATCTATCGCAAGCGTTTATTGTCGGTAGTTATGCGCATTCATTTGCCAACGGTCGATATGCATTAGGCATCTCACCAATATTTGCCGCGCAAACTTTTAAAGCTCGCGGGTTGAATAGTTTTGCCGGTTTTTCCAGTGACCCTCAAAATTTATCCGATACCCATCGTAGCTATTCGTTTGGTGCTGGGTTTAGAGTCGGTGGACAAGCCGAGTTAATTCCAGGTGTGCGCTTTGGTGCGGCATATAAAAGCCGGGTCTACATGACTGAGTTGGAGCATTACGCAGGTCTTTTTGCAGAGCAGGGTGGTTTTGATATTCCAAGCAGTTTCAATGTCGGTTTATCTTGGGATATAAACGATGCCGTAACTACCGCTTTTGATGTCGAACATATCCGTTACAGCGAAATCAAGTCGGTCGGCAATAGTCTACAGCCGCTTTTGCAAGGGGTTCCGTTAGGTGCTGATAACGGTCCAGGCTTTGGCTGGAATAACATGACTATTTATAAACTGGGCGTGCAGTGGCAACAAAGTAATGATTGGATCTTGCGCGGCGGCCTGAGTTATGGCTCACAGCCCATTGATAACTCCCAGGTGTTATTTAATATTTTGGCGCCCGGCGTTCAAGAGTGGCATTTAACGACTGGTTTTAGCCATCCGATAACTGACAAAGATGAACTCAGTTTTGCCTTTATGTATTCGCCCAGCAAAACGGTAAAGGGCGGCAATCCGCTCAGTCAAGGGCAGACTATTGAACTGGAAATGACACAATTTTCCGGACAATTAGCTTGGACGCGGCGTTTCTGTTTCAATAAGCGTTTTTTTATAAGAGATCATTAATTTATGACCTACTTGACCGTTTTATCTTCATTGGGTGGTGGTGTGCTGATTGGTCTTGCGGCTGCCTGGCTGCTGTTTTTCAATAACCGTACTGCCGGGATTTCCGGTATTGCCGCGGGC
>JAUYMX010000511.1 GCA_030699345.1 Methylococcaceae bacterium | reverse complement strand
AGTGTGTTCTGAATAACGCCCAGTTCCGTTTTTAATTCTTCAATTAAAGGGATCAACTCATCCCTGTTGGCTAGGCAAATATCCAGCCACATGGTCGGATCACTGGAGGCAATACGGGTAAAGTCTCTAAATCCACCAGCGGCATACTTAAAAATTTCATTTTGTTCATCTTTACGGCCCAGCATATCAACCAACGCAAAGGCCAGAAGATGAGGAAGATGACTGGTCGCCGCCAACACGCCATCATGATGTTTGGCATCCATCACTGAAACCAAACTACCTAGCTTTTCCCATAAGGTTTTGATGACCTGTAACGCTTGCGGACTGGTGTTATCGGTAGGCGTAATAATCAAGCGCTTACCAACAAACAAATCATCTAGGGAAGCTTCAACCCCGCTTTGTTCCGCGCCGGCAATGGGATGAGCAGGAACTAAGTTCGGCGGAATTTCACCAAATACCTGTTCTGCAGCCACCAACACACTGCCTTTGGTGCTGCCGACATCGGTATAAATTGTCTGTGCTGACCAAAGTGGCTGCAAAAGGGTGAAAATCGCTTTAATACTGGCGACGGGCGTAGCTATCACCACGCAATCTACGTTTTTAACAGCTTCGGACAAGTCCAGATAATACTCATCAATCACCCCCAGCTGTTTGGCAGTTTGTAGATTGGCTAAATCTTCCGGTCGACCAAACCCCACAATCGTTTGGCTTAAGCCTTTTAATCTGGCAGCTCTGGCAATAGAACCGCCAATTAAGCCCACGCCAATAATGCAAAGCCGATCAAACATTATTAATCGTGTCAGCGAGCGCCTGAAGGAACAGTTGGTTTTCTGCTTGCGTACCGATACTGATACGTAAATGGTTAGGTAATTCATAATTACCCACGGGCCTGACAATCACGCCTTTACGTAACAAGGCTTCGTAAATAGGTTGACCGGGTTGCCGTAAATCTACTGACACAAAATTGCCGGCCGACGGTATCCACTCTAAACCGAGCTGCTTAAATCCATCAGTCAACTGCTGCAT
>JAUYMX010000510.1 GCA_030699345.1 Methylococcaceae bacterium | reverse complement strand
GCTCAGTAATTAAATAACTATCAGCACAGCCTATTCCATCTATCTGCTTAACCATCCATTCACCAGGCAAATATTCATTCCGCTCAAAAATGCGCGTGGCCACCGTGGCTATTTGATGCGCCTTAAGCCGTTGATAGGTTTTGTACTTATCTCCAGCAATAGCTACAGCGCTCGCAGGCGATGTCAGGATTATTTTACCGAGCGCCTCTACCATTTGACACAGCTGTTGCAAGACACCATCAAATTCCGGAGCTACTGGCCAGACCGCATCACAACGGCTCGCGGCAATAGTAAATTGTTCCAGCACATCGTGCTCAGGTCTAACTGCAATAAGTTCACATCCAGGATGAGCAAGATCAACAAACCTTTCATCCAGTAACACGGTTAACTGAAATTGCTTGGTTGCGGACAAATTATCAAGTAAAGCTGCCAACATTAAGCGCCCTTCCCTGGCTAATGACTCAGGCAGCTCCTGATTATTAAAACCACCGCCGGTGATATACTCAAATATCAGAATTTTCACGTTACCTTCGCTTTAATAACAACAATGGATAATGAGAATTCAATAAGCCATTGTAACATAAGAGTATTTTTTAAAATCAATGAAAATAATCCCTGTAATAGATCTGAAGGATGGCATGGTTGTACTCGCTCAACGAGGCAACCGCGACGGTTATCAACCGATCAGCAGCCCATTATGTCAATCAGCTGATATTTACCAGGTTATCAAGGCATTTTTGAAAATCTATAGCTTCAATACTCTATATATCGCAGATCTAAATGCAATCACCGGCCAAGGTGATAATGATGAACTTTTAAAGCGAGTGCTGACTGATTTTACGGAAGTTACTTTCTGGATAGACCGCGGCTACCAACCCTTTCCACAATCCTCAAAGTTACCAAGTAACTATTTGCCTGTTTTGGGGAGCGAGTCTTATCAAGATGATAATATTTTAGGAATTCAAGAATACAAAAAAAAATTCATTCTCTCGTTGGATTTTGCTAATTCTTGTGCGCTAGGCGCAAAAACGTTATTTTCTAATCCTTGTTATTGGCCTGACAATATTATCGTTATGACTCTTGAGCGAGTAGGAAGTCATGATGGTCCCGATTTTCAAAAACTGCATGATTTTTCCAGACACTATCCTGATAAGCAATTTATTGCCGCTGGCGGCATACGTAACGCAGAAGATTTAGTTGCCTTGCAGGAGATCGGCGTTCATCAGGCTTTAGTTGCCAGTGCCTTGCATTTTGGTCACATCAATGCGAATGATATTTCAAACCTTCAGACAAAAAAATACCCCGCCTAAGCGGGGTATCATTATTCGAACAACTAAATTAAATCTTAGTTAGCTGCGAATGGGTGTACAGATGAACCTTTAGCAGCAACTACTTCTTTAGCTGTTGGAGTTCCTGCAACAGCACGAGCGATAGCTTCTTTAGTTGCTTCGTAGTTGTACTGTTGAATTTTAGCGTCATCTTCAGCAGCCCAGTGAATGAACACACCGACAGAGATGAATAAATCATCAGCTTCATCAGCTGGGATTGTGCCGTTCTCAACAGAGTCAGCAACAGCAAGGGCAACACCACGTTGTGCTGGGCCAAACATTTGAACAGCTTGTTTAGCACCTTTGATAGTTACTTTGTTGAACAATACAGTTGCAGGCTTAACCAACAGGTTAGGAGCAACAACAGCTAATAAAGTAGAAAAGCCGTCTTTATTGTTTGTTAATGCATTTGCGAAAGCAGTTTCAGCTGCAGAACCTCTTGGCCCAATGATCAGGTCGATGTGCGCAACTTCGTTACCTTCACCAACTAAAGACTCACCAACGCGTAAATTATTAATCTTTGCCATGCTTATTTTCCCCTGTTACAAAAAATGAAAAAACTCATAGTTTTATCGATATTCCTCGACTTAACTATTTAAATAATCAGCCTTACCTGCGAATGACTCGCCGACAAGATCCATTAAAAATGCTGTAAATACCGTTGCCACAGTCATATCAGCGGTTGTCCCTGGATTAATACCTAGTGACTTAAACTCCTTATCCAATTGGTAAAGCATGGGCATCAACTGCTTGGTGTCATCTGTACTAGCCAGTTCCACACTTAGTTGAGCCATTCTTGTTGCAACCAACTCGGAATACTGCTTTCCATGCTTTCTCTCAATATGACTATCAGGAATTCGACCTAACATATCAGCATAAACCGATAATGAGGCCCAACCATGATTGCCCCATCGATCGAGTGCAGAAGTATAGCTTAAAAGGGCAGTTTCGAAAATATCTTTATAATTAGTAACGTATTGCAATGCGATACGATCCTTACTACAAGCTAGACGCATAGCTTCTGTAAGATCAACAGTGGGAGCTTGATTAACATCTTGCTGCTCCGAATTCCCTAGCCCGCCAGGAGCTGCTAGGGTAATCGCTTTAAATACCCAACTAGCGTCATCGAGTGTTGTCATCGCTAAAATACGACTCAAAGCATACCTTAAGGTTTCACCTGCTTCAAAATTATTGATTGCCTGAACAAGCGGCGCACAAAGCAGGATTATCCCTAAATTGGTGTTACAACCGACTGCTGCACGCGTGGCTTGGACAGCGTAATAAATTTTTTCCCCCAGCGAATATTCAGGATTAGAAAGTGCCTCTGCACTGACTTTCGCACTCAATCTGAAATCAGCAACAGCCATACCATGACCATCGGCATAAATGCTGACATTTCCGGGTTTAAATGCTTGCAATTCAATCTCACAAGCTTGTCGATACAAATCAGATATTTGTTGGGGTGTGATCACAATTCAAGTGCCAATGCATCAGTTGTTTCTTTACAAATAAGCCTATTAACCAAATCACCGGCCAACAACTCGGCAATATTAACATCGCAAACACTTTCTAATCCTTTCCAAGCAGGAATACTATTAACTTCAATAATTGTGTAATTACCTGCTTTGTCTTTAATAATGTCGACACCAGCGTAATCCATGGATAATGCATTTGCAGCTTTAACTGCCAATAAGGCAAGTTCAGGATCTAACTCTATTAATTCGCATGCCGCTCCACGCGCAACATTGTTCAGCCAAAACTTTCCTCGTCTACGCATTGCTGCAACAGCTAAGCCATTAATTACAAAAACACGATTATCAGAAAACCCCTCGCCCTCACAATGCACAAATCGTTGCAGATAATAAACACCATGACTACTGGTTAGCCAAAACAAATCAGTCATTTTTTCAATCCGTCGAATTCCCTCACCTTGCGAACCAAACAACGGCTTGCTGATCAACATATTCCCTGCTTTTAATTCGACTTCAGCAATCGCTAATGCATTTTCTCTGTTACGTAACACCCAAGTCACCGGAGTAGGCAAGCCAGCATTATGCAGCAAAAAACTGGTCATGCCCTTGTCGACACTACGCTCCACAGCATGACCATCATTGTAGACTGGAATTCCCGTTGCCTTTAAAGCATGCAAAACATCTAAGTATAAAACGACCTCCTCCAACGACCCGCCTGGCACACCTCGAACAAAAACAGCGTCGGGGAGCATGTCTTCAAACCCAGGAATTCGAATTGGCAATGCTCCAGACTCAATTGTAAATTTACATTCGGTTAACGAAACAAAGTCACTGGCATAACCAAGGTCAGAAAAAGCTTGCCGTAATTGCCGACCATGCCAACCTGGATCATCTGTGAAAATAGCTATATGACCCACTTTTAAACTCTACGCTCCAAAAGATTGGTCTAATAAAGCATTATCTAACTGCCCGGCACGGAAGCTTTTACCTGAGTCGACCGCTGTGACGATCACACTGGCAGGGCTAAATAGCATTGCATCAATCTTGAAGAAGTCATATTCATATTGCTTAAAAATATCGGCAAAGGGTTTTCCGTAATCTTTAGATGTGGAGCTGGGTAATTCATTAGCTAACTTTTCCGCAGCTTCATCACTCCCCTTGACAAAAATATGCACCTGACCAGCAAATAGGATTGCATCATTCGTGCGTCCCATGGCTTTAACAAAATTTGGATGCGGTGGGCAAATAGGGGCACTGCCGCTGCCGTCGATAATATTTTCTAAAGGAAAATGCAGAGCATGTGCCTTATGCATCGCCACTTCCAATACCCGTGCAACAACTTGCACTCCACCAGCCAAACTGCTGGTTGGCGTTACAATAATAGTTAATTTAGAGGGATCGATTTTGCACGCCGCCGCAACTTTTTCAATAATCTCAACAGGAGGTAGCGCATCATTTTCAATCACTAAAACAGTTGCGTCAGCCTCATCATGATAGGCCAACTCTTTGTAAAGCTCTTCAACAGGTTCCTGTTGACCATCTTTAACTTTGGTAGCCATTGCGCGCGCAGGTCCTGACCCTAGTGCATAATATTTTCCATGTGACAGACTCCACCCGGCATACTGACTCCCCAGACAGCCTAAAACTGGATTGCCGGTATGCACATTGACTGTCAATGGCCAATTAGTAGTATAAGGACTATGGGTAATTGTCACAGTCCCCATGCCACCAAGACAAATTTCAGCAATGATACGCCCAGCTTCCAAACCACCAGGCACGTTGATCCCCGCGTCAATAACGGTACATCCATTTGCCAACGTTTCTACACCAACCCTTAGTTTGTCAGCATTATTTATCAGTAGTTGAACTAATGGTTGGGTCAATTTATTAACGCTAGCTTTGTATTCCATTTTAATTAGTACCTTCTAAGTTTTGAATAAGTTGTTGCTGTCTAATTGCTAATTGCACAAGTACCAGCTGTGTATTTTTTTCTTGCACAATTATACTGCAAATTGGCTGTCATTTGAGAATCAATGCCCCTGCTTTCGGAATATCCACAACGCCTTCAGGCCAATAAAATTGCAACGGTATAGTGAGGTCATGCTCTGCATAAATAACTTGATATGCTGCAGTCCTTGTCTGAAGTGGCAAGTTAGGAGTTAACTCACCATTACATGCGCGTATATGACTGCTAAGTAAGTCGGCATCATAGAGCTGCATACTAGCAGGAGGGCGAGGATTAATTTCCAATACATAACTACATCCATTGGCATGAATAAAATCCAAAGAATTAAGGCCTAGCAAGCCATATACTGGCACAAGTTTCTCTAACCACCCGATAATATTTTGCTTATATTCATCACTCAAATCGCAACTATTAATAATCCCTGAAAAAATAAACTCTGTATTTTCATCAGAATTTAAAGTCCATTGCGTATTAAAACCGACAACTTGTGCATGCTGACCATCAGCCAAAAACAACACTGAATGTTGGGCGCCAGTTAAAAATCTTTGCCAATAATCATATTTCTCTATATTGCTGCCTTTACGAAATCGCTTAATACCTAACCCTCCATGCCCAAACATTGGCTTAATTAACCAATCATCAGCAAGCTCCGGCTCCATAAAAGAAACCTCTGGATATGGAATCTCAAGTGCTTCAAGCGTAGAAAAAAAAAATCTTTTTTCTTGTAACGCAACAAAGATTTCATGTGCATTTCCTAAAACCACTAGTTTTTCAGTTAAGTAACCCAAACTATCAGGATGTTCTTCAAAACCACTGCCATAAATCACATGGGAAATCGAATGACGGGCAATAAGAAAGTTCAGTGCGGAAATTAAATAATACCTGGATAGCTGAGGTATTTGACAACATTCAAGGGCAAACGCCTCAGTGTCACTATCGGCAAAAACATCAATAACTATCGGATTGAGCCCTACACGCTGTGCCGCGTAGGTCAGCATACGCGCAGACTGTCCAATGATGAGTAATTTTTGCTGCATAGCTAAGTCAAAAGTCCTGGGCATAAATTCAGTTAGCAACATAACTTATAAGCTACCGCGAGGTGGGAGCCTGGGGACAATCTGATTTAATGCTTACGAGGTGAGTGAGGACACCGCGCCACTAGCTAAAGGCGCGGTGTCCCCGCATTGTCAACGAACCAAGCCCCTTGCGGCATCGCCCCCTATCGAGTTACTTAGCTTTCGGTGCCGTCGCCGGGCCCGCGGTATCGGCACCAGTCGGGTCATTGATCAGAACATCGGCCTTAATTTTCAGCACGGTTTTACCCCCAATGCCCGCCACTTTCTCTAATTCATCTGGGCTTTTGAACGGTCCATGCTCCTGTCGGTATTTAACAATCGCTTCCGCTTTTTTCAGTCCCACATCATCCAACGCCTCCGCGATCGTTTTGGCATCGGCCGTATTGATATTCACCGGCGCCGCCAAGGCATTCGCGATACAGCAACACCACACAAGCAGTAACTTTTTCATAATATTTCCTTTGGCAATAAGAATAAGGAGAGTGAATAGCCTGACGGATTGTTTCCCTTGTCAATGGCGCATTCAGTCGAGAGTCTAGCCTGCTTTCTTGAAAATACAATAAGTCTTGGCGTTAGTGTGAACTGGGTATTATATTTTGAATAAAAAAAAACCCAAATCAGTAATGACTTGGGTTTTTTAGAATAAGCGCTTGGCAATTCCCTACTTTCGCATGGCAAACTGCCACACTATCATCGGCGCTAAGCGGTTTCACTTCCGAGTTCGAGATGGGATCGGGTGGT
>JAUYMX010000504.1 GCA_030699345.1 Methylococcaceae bacterium | reverse complement strand
TCTCAGTCAAGCGACCCTGACCCTTAATTTTTTTAAGCGTACTACTTAATCGATCGGTTAAATTATCAAACATATCAGCGTCTTTATTGAACGTTAAGAAAATCAATCACTAACACAAATGCGCTAGGACTATTCGGGCGCGTATATTAACATAGCCTTCGGACCCTTTGCACTCACGGCGACTACCTCGCAAGGCCTTCTCTGCCAGCCAGTCAACCAACACAAAGATAATGAACACCATTGTTATTGCTATTTTTTCCATCGCCACCTATCTATTAAGCGCGATTTTA
Organism: Methylococcaceae bacterium; assembly: GCA_030699345.1. Taxonomy (GTDB): domain Bacteria; phylum Pseudomonadota; class Gammaproteobacteria; order Methylococcales; family Methylomonadaceae; genus JABFRC01. Next base: position 4,600 of record JAUYMX010000504.1, on the reverse strand, counting down.
ATTACAAGGCACATATCCCAAAGCGCCTCCAATCGCACACCTATTTATCTAGCGTGGCTTGCGATATGTGGACATGCTGCTTACATAGCTCTTATTTTTAAAGAAAACGATGGCTTCAATTTCAGCTTTACCAGTACAGCATCATTTATTGCATTCATTGTTGGCTTGATATTGCTAATTGCCGCAATCGATAAGCCCGTGGAAAAACTGGGTATTGTGTTATTCCCCACTAGCGCTCTTATGCTTGGCTTAGCCGCGACAACCAGCAGCCAACCGCATTTCTTGCGCACTTACAACTGGGAGATGGGCACACACATACTTACTTCAATAGTTGCCTTTAGCTTATTAAATATCGCTGCACTGCAAGCCGTTTTACTCGCCATACAAAATCAACAACTCAAAAGTCATCCGCCAAAGCGCCTGATACGCTCCTTACCATCCCTGCAAACAATGGAATCATTATTATTTCAAATGATCGCTGCAGGCGTACTGTTCTTGACCGTCTCGCTTATCACAGGCTTCATATTTGTAGACGACTTATTTGCTCAACACCTTGCTCACAAGACCATTTTGTCACTTACGGCGTGGGTCATTTTTTCTTGTCTTTTATTAGGCAGAATTCGGTATGGCTGGAGAGGAAAAACTGCCATACGCTGGACACTGATAGGTTTCGGAGCGCTGCTACTTGCCTATTTCGGCAGTAAGTTAGTTTTGGAATTAATACTTAAAAGAAATTAACCGCCTTACTGCCAGCTATTTAGAAAAAGCAATAAACCGCCGGTATGGCGAACCATGCTTCCAAGTAATAGCTTCAGTGTAATAGTGCAACAGCGCCAAATACCCAAGCAGCCCCAGAGTAATAGCTTTGCGAATATCTACACCAAATAGCGCTTGGGTGATAAAGCTAACCATCGCATCACCATAAGACTGCAACATAAACGCCAACGCAAATGACAGCACCGGTAGCACTATAAAAACATGAATGCCGCAACGTTCGGTCAATCGATACAACCGATTTTGCGGATGTTGGTGATGGCGATTGTAATCATGAGTGACATAAAAGACATACGCAGTCGCGTCATGTACCAGCCGCGGCACCAAAATCGCGAAAAAATAATACTGCTGTAAATAAAAATAAAAACTGCTGACCACGAGCAACACGTTGGCCCATAAAAACCACCGACCAAACGAAGTCTTCACATAGCCCTGACACAACAGAGCACTTAAAACCACACCGGTAGATAACACCGCGGCACTGTATTTAAGCCATTCTGCCTGCTGCATATCAAGGACATTTTTTAAAAAAATTCCGATGTAAATACAAATACCCGCCGCTACACTCAGCCACAACAACACATTAAATGCCCAGTTCGGCAAAGCACATACCCCGCGGCCAATACCATGCTGCTGCTTAAGCACATGAAACACAGTCCAGGCAGCGACAATGATGTACAACACTTTATATGGAATAAACAAGCTGCCGACACCAAAAACCATGATTACCGCCAAGGTCATTAGTAGAATATTCCGCTTATAAAACTGCAGGTAATCCACATTACTGCCCAGCACAATAGCGCTGGCAATAATGTGCGGCGTGCCAAATAGAATCTGGAACAAAATAAAATGATTGGGACTGGACGGCAAATGCGCTTGCAAATAGCCCTGCCAAAACCAACTATCGACACCTTGCAAAAGTAAGCAAAGCGGAATGATGGCATATAGCCCCAGCAATAAACGAAACGAAACGGTCAGCTTATTCTCACCCAATAACGGTTGAGCAATAGCGGTTGCAGACATAAGGCGATCTCTCCAAGTGACAATTTATAGCTCGATATAAGTTACACTGAACGCACAAAAACCTGAAACAACTCTTACAAAACACCGATGTCATTTACCTTACACCCGCGCCTGCAGCAAGATTGCATTTCAGTTGGCCGTTTTGAGTTATGCCGATTATTGATGATGAACGACAGCCTATACCCCTGGTTTATTTTGGTACCGGAAAAAGCCGACGTCAGTGAAATTTTCCAACTTAACCAAGCTGAACGGGGTTTATTGATTGAAGAATCAAGCTATCTTGCTGAAAATTTAGCTGCGTTATATCAAGCTGACAAAATGAATGTGGCAGCCATCGGCAACATGGTGCCGCAACTGCACATTCATCATATCGTCCGGTATCGGACAGATAAAGCCTGGCCAGGGCCGGTGTGGGGAAAATTTGATGCTGTGCCACTAACGGAACAGCAAATCAGCCAACACTTAGACCAAATTAAAGACCGGTTAAGTGCATCACTAAGACCGATAATTTAATCGACCAATATTTCCGTAAAAAATACATCCCTGAAACCATCACTGTTTTCAAGATTTTCCAGGGCTTTTCGTATGGTAGTTACGGTTTCCAGGCGTAACGCCTCACGTTGCTCCATGGTTTGCAATTGATCGGAAGCTCTGCCCGTATAAAGCATAATCAATTCGTGCCGTAATGCCGGCATGTGTTTTTTTATTTTAGCGACGGCCTCGGCACCTTCAACAAGCAATTGAACATTGATCATTAGGTATTTGCGGGGCTCAGACAAATTAACAGTAAACTTGGGGGTCATTTCCAGATATTCTATAACCGGCCCAGAGCCCTCTTCCTTTTTTTCGCCGCCGCCACTATTAGCAACAGCAAGGAAAGGCATCAGTAAAAGGCTTAACAATAAAACAATTATTCGCATAGCTAACTCCGTACTCATCAAAAATGTGGTTTGAGTATAGGTCAACTGTAAAATTTTTTATCCGAACCCACGTAATGACAAACAAACTCGCCATCGGCCCGATTATGTTAGACATCCAGGGCCTAACTCTGGATGCCGTTGACAAAGAAAAACTGAACCATCCCAACACCGGCGCAGTCATCCTGTTTTCACGTAATTATCAAGATCCTGAACAGGTAACCGAATTAATCAACAACATCCGTGCTGCACGCAATGGCGACATCTTGATTGCCGTAGACCAAGAAGGCGGACGGGTACAACGTTTTCAACAGGGTTTTACCCGCTTACCACCCGCGGCCCGCTTTCTTGATGCGCCTGATTTGGCAAAACCGGCAGGCTGGCTGATGGCCGCAGAATTACTGGCTGTCGGTGTCGATTTCAGTTTTGCACCAGTGCTGGATATTGATTGCGGTGTTAGCGAAATCATCGGCAATCGTTCATTTTCCACCAACCCTGCTCAAGCAACAAAGCTGGCTAGCGACTTCAGAAACGGCATGAATGAGGCGGGCATGGCGGCAACCGGCAAGCACTGTCCGGGGCACGGCGCCGTAGCCTTGGATTCACACCTGACACTGCCAATCGATGACAGAGATTTAGACGCTATCCGCGCCAAAGACTTACTGCCGTTTAAGCAGCTGATCGCCGAAGGCTTGGAAGGCATTATGCCCGCGCATGTGCTGTATCCACAGATAGACCCAAACCCGGCCGGCTTTTCGACCTTTTGGCTGCAAACCATTTTGCGTAAGGAATTGGCGTTTGACGGCGTAATTTTTAGTGACGATCTGAGCATGGAGGGCGCCGCCTCTGTGGGCGATTTCCCCACACGCGCCAAATTGGCTCAACAAGCCGGTTGCGATATGATTTTAGTCTGCAATAATCCGGCCGCCGCTGAGCAAGTGCTGGAATCGCTGCCCGTTACTAAAAACCCAGTCAGCGAACAACGCCTTAAACGTATGCAAGGCAAGTCAACGCTCAACAGAGAACAATTGCTGCGCACTGAAAAATGGCACCAACTTTCTAATCTTATCAACTCACTTAATTAATATGCTTAAAGAAATCAAACACGTACAAGCAACCGCTGATTTGCTTTACAGCGAACAGCAAGTTGAAGCAGCCATCGACAACATGGCCGAGCAAATAAACATCCTGCTGGCAGACCGCAATCCTTTAATACTCTGCGTAATGAACGGCGGCATCGCTGTCGGCGGCAAATTACTCACTCGTTTGAGCATGCCGCTTAATCTTGACGCCATCAATGCCAGCCGCTATCAAAATCTCACTTCAGGCGGCGCCGTGCAATGGCTGCTTAAACCCTCCACGCCAGTTAAAGACCGCACGGTACTCATCGTTGATGACATTCTGGACGAAGGATTTACCCTGCAGGCTATCTATGAGTTTTGCCGTGAACAAGGCGCAAGCTCAATATACAGCGCCGTATTGGTAGATAAAATTCTCGATCATGACAAACCGGTCACTGCTGACTTTGTCGGTTTAAACGTGGAAAACCGCTATTTATTCGGCTATGGCATGGATTACAAAGGTTATTTACGCAACGCGCCTGGCATCTTTGCCTGTAAAGAAAGTGAGGACAATGCATGAGTAAACTAGCCATCATCGGCGGCACCGGACTAACTCAACTCGCCGACTTAAAGATCATAAAACGCGAACAACTCAACACGCCTTATGGCGCGCCATCCGCAGAATTCATCACTGGTCAGCTTGATGATAAAGAAGTCATTTTTCTAGCCAGACACGGCAACCCGCACCGCTTCGCACCGCATAAAATCAATTACCGGGCTAATATCTGGGGATTAAAACAACTGGGTGTGGAACAAATAATTGCG
>JAUYMX010000499.1 GCA_030699345.1 Methylococcaceae bacterium | reverse complement strand
CATGCAGGTTCCGAACGCCAGGATCGGCTAGATTGGCAACAATTGGCCGATTTGATTTGGGTTTGGCAGTTGAGTGGACTTGCTGCCAGCAATCAAGCCTTGACTGCGGGTAACAGCGGCTGGCGCTTGTTCCGGTGCTGCCAACATTTGGGGCTATCTGCCGAACAGTTGGCTGCGTTAACGCAACAAGATCTTTTAGATTGTCTAACGCTGCTCGATGACTTTAGCACCGAACAACGCAGCAAATTGTGGTTGATTGCTTATGAACATAACTATCGACAAGCGTTGTTTCAAGCGCTGCACAGCAACCGCGGCCGCGGCCGCTGGGCTAAACGTGAGCAACGCCCCGAAGCACAGCTTATTTTTTGCATGGATGACCGCGAAGAAGGCTTTCGTCGGCATCTGGAAGAACACAATCCCGCTATCGAAACCTTGGGCGCTGCTGGATTCTGTGGCGTCGCGATGGATTATCAAGGCCTGGATGACAATCAAGCCAGCGCGTTATGCCCGATTGTGGTCACGCCTGCGCATCAGGTCAATGAAGAGGTTCGTCCCGGCCATCAATCCAACCAAGATAAACATGAACACCGCCGTCAAAAAGTTCTGAAGATAAAAAACCTGCTGCACCATGGCATTCGGCGCAACTTGTTGTCATCGCATTTGCTGATTGATGCCATCGCGCCGATCACCCTGCCCGGCTTGCTGCTTAAAGCGTTAGCGCCGCGTATTCCGCACCGTTTGCTGACCGGATTAAACCGCTGGCTGGTGCCCGACGTTGAAACAAAACTAGCGTTTAGCAACGACCAACCCTCGTCAAAACAGGCTAAGCCGGGGTTTAGCGATGCCGAACAAGCCGATCGAGTGGCCGGATTTTTACGTAACACCGGCTTAACTTACGGCTTTGCAGAGCTGGTCGTGTTGGTCGGCCATGGTTCGATCAGTCAAAATAATCCGCATTTGGCCGCTTACGATTGCGGCGCTTGCAGCGGTCGACATGGCGGCCCGAATGCGCGGGTATTTGCGGCGATGACCAACCGCCCAGAAATTCGCAGGTTAGTTGCCGAGCGCGGCATTATCATTCCGCAAGACACCTGGTTTATCGGCGCCGAACACAATACCTGCGATGAGACTATCGCTTGGTACGATTTAGCTGACCTGCCGGAAGCACGCTTGACTGCTTTCAAAAAATGTCAGCAAGAATTACAGCACGCCCAATACCTGTCAGCGCATGAACGTTGTCGGCGTTTGGCGTCTGCGCCGCGACGACCGACTACCCAGGAAGCATTACGGCATATCGAAGAACGCGCTATCGATTTCTCGCAAGCCCGGCCGGAACTTGGTCACGCCACCAATGCCAGCGCAGTAGTGGGGCGGCGCTCGTTAACGCAAGGCGCATTTTTTGACCGCCGTGTGTTTTTAATTTCTTACGACCCGACTCAAGACCCTGAAGGCAGAACTCTGGAAGGAATTTTGTTGGCGGTTGGACCGGTGGGTGCAGGTATCAATCTGGAATATTATTTTTCCAGTGTTAACAACGAACGTTTCGGTTGCGGCACCAAAGTCCCTCACAACGTCACCGGCTTTTTTGCAGTGATGGAAGGAGCAAGTAGTGATTTACGCACCGGTCTGCCCCGACAAATGATAGAAATTCATGAAGCCATGCGTTTGCAATTAATGGTGGAAGCCAAAACCAGTGTGTTGGGGGCGATCCACGCTCGCCAACCTGCCTTACGTGAGTTGATAGATGGCGGCTGGCTGCATCTAAGCAGCATCGATCCGGATAGTGGGGAGATTTTTACCTTCACGCCCGGCACCGGCTTTGCGACTTGGCAAGCATTGGGCGAACATTTGCCAACCTATGATAATTCCCCGGCCTGCTATGGCGAACAAACATTACCGGTGGCACCGGCGCTGATTCGGCAACCTGACTTATTGGAGGCTTAACGTATGGATGCTTTAGTAGTATTTATTCCTTTAATGCCGTTACTGGCTGCGCTGATTATCGGCTTAGGCAATTTGTTCAAGGTCATTGACGGCGAACATCGAGAAACCGTCACCGCAGACGTCGCCACCTGGACCCTCAGCATGTCGCTGCTGTTAGCCCTGACCTTGCTGGGCGCGGATTTACTGGGTAACAACGACGGCTATTTCATCGTTGGGCAATGGCTGACTAGCGATACCTTAAATATCGATTTGAACTTTATTACCTCGGGTATCAATGTCCGGCTAGCGGCATTATTTTCCATACTGTTGTTAATCACTTGCCGGTTTAGCATTAACTACATGCACCGGGAAACGGGCTTTCATCGCTTCTTTTTCCTGTTAAGCCTATTCGCTTCGGCCATGCTGTTATTGGTGTTGTCCGGCAATGCCGCCTTCACCTTTGTGGGCTGGGAGATTGCAGGCGTCTGTTCATATTTACTGATCGGTTATGCCTATGATCGCCCCGTTGCTACGCAGCATGCCACCCGGGTATTTGTCACTAATCGTATCGGTGATGCCGGTTTTATTGCCGGTATAGCATTGACGTATAGCTGGATTAACAGCCTGGATTGGCTTGACCTGAATGCCGCCGCCACAGAATTTAGCTCCGGCCAGGTTAACGGCGTTGCCTTGTGCTTTGCGGTGGCAGCCATGGCTAAGTCCGCGCAATTACCGTTTACGCCTTGGTTGGCGCGCGCCATGGAAGGGCCGACTCCGTCCAGCGCAGTGTTTTATGGCGCAGTGATGGTGCATGCGGGCGTATTTCTGCTGATTTTACTGCAACCTATTTTTACTCAAGCCCCGCTGGCGATGGCGCTGTTAATAGCCACCGGCCTACTGACCGCCAGCTACAGTTTTGTGGTGGGATTAACCCAAACCGACGTCAAAAGCTCACTCATTTTTGCAGCTTCCGCGCAACTGGGTTTGATGTTTTTAGAATGCGGCCTGGGCTTTTGGCAACTGGCAACTTGGCACTTGGCGGCTCATGCCGTGGTGCGTGGCTATCAATTTTTAACCGCGCCATCGTTAATGCATCATGCCTTACATAATCCCATCAAGCCGGTAATGCCTGCCGTTGCCAAACTGCGCTGGCTGTATATGGCATCCATACAACGATTCTGGCTGGACCCCATTACCGACTGGGCGCTGGTAAAACCGGTACGGGGCTTGGCGCATGATTTAAGTTATTTCGACGACCACATTATCGATCGCATGATTGGCGCGCCAGCGCCTGCCATCCGCGCAGTATCGTCATTGGCGCAACAAGAAGAACAATCGTTGGGCGCACGTTTAGATAATGAGTTCGACAATTTTGCCCAAGGCACCGGACTCGCAGGTAAATTCACCGAATGGTTTGCCGCATTAAGCCACTGGTTTGAACAGCGTTTCATCTTACGCAGCTCAGCAAAACACAGCAGTGCTATCAATCGTAAGCTGGGGCGCCTTGCTAATAATATTGAACGCATCATTCTCAGGCCCCGCTATTTGGTGTTGTTTGTGCTTATCACTCTACTTATCGCATTCTGAGGCTAAACGTGAATATAGCGACCAGCCAATTACCAGAGACAGCGGCGTTTCCGCTGCTCTCCTTACTTACTTTACTGCCATTATTAAGCTCGTTGGGCATTTTGCTATCACGCTCAGCAGCACAAGGTCTGCGGATTGGTTTTGCCGGAGCGCTGACCACGGTGGCGCTGAGCATCTACCTGTTATCTTCGTTTGTTACTGAAAACGTCGACATCCAATGGTTCGAGCAATATCGCATCTTAGGCATGAGTTACAGCGTCGGGCTCGACGGCAGCAACGTATTATTCATTCCATTAACGGCGATTCTGACTTTGCTTGCCTTGATCTACACCCTAATTACTCGGCATGTGACCGATCGACTGTTCATCGCCTGCTTAATGGGCTATGAAGCCTTGTTAATCGGCGCCTTTGCCGCCTTGAATGTTCTACAGTTTTGGCTGTGGTCGGTACTGGAATTACTGCCGTTACTGCTATTAACCGCGCACGCCGGTACCGGACAAAATCGTCGCTGGGCTGTGGCTCTGGTGTTGCAATACTGGGGCAGCGGACTGTTGATGAGCCTAGCGGGGTTTTTATTGCTGGCGTTTGGTTTGATCGATTCCGAACATCCCCTGACATTCGACTGGCTAACCCTGACCCAAAACAACGCGTATCTGCATGATGAAGTGCTGATTTTTGTGTTGTTGTTTTTTGCCTTCGCGATCCGTATGCCGATATTTCCGTTTCATGGCTGGCTACCCGTATTGGCAGAACAAGGTACTGTCGCTAGCGCAGCCATTTTCTTGGTCGGCCTAAAAATGGGCATCTATGGCGTGATGCGCTTTATTTTTCCGATGGTGCCGGGCGTTGCCGAACAATGGGCGGGCTTTGTGGTCACCTTGGGTTTAATCAGTATTTTTTACGGTGCCATATTGGCATTGGTGCAAATCAATATCCGGCGCTTACTGGCGTTTGCCGTAGTCAGCCATACCGGCATGCTGGTCATCGGTATTTTTTGTTTTAACGCCTACGGTTTGGAAGGCGGCATTTTGCTGTCTGCGGTATATGGCCTGGCATCAGCAGGAATGCTGTTTAGCGTCGGGTTGATTTATGAACGCACCCGCACGGCATTTATTCCGCGACTGGGCGGCTTGTTTAATACCAATACCACCATCGCCCTATTGTTTATGCTGTGTGCGCTGAGCACTATGGTTATGCCCGGCACACCGGGTTTTGATGCCTCGCATCTCTTGATTGAAGGCACCATTGAGGAATACGGCTGGCTGGCGGCCATTGCGATTCTACTGGGTAATGTACTGGCAGCCGCGTTCTTGTTGCGGGCTTTTCAACAGATATTCATTGCCCACCCCAAGCGTAATCATCAGCCTTACAGCTCAAGTCACCATCCGGTAGTCACAGAACGTCTCATTGCGGCAGTGCTTATTTTATTGCTGATGGGCACCGGTTTTTACACGACGCCTTGGCTGAATCTGGTTGATCATAGTGCGGCTGCATTGACCAAGCATTTCCCCATTCATAGCGCACACCCCACCGATACCGCTGGCAACGAAGGAGATCAGCATGAATGAAACCGGCTTGCCGCTTTTAAGTCTGCTCGTGTTCTTGCCGTTGTTGGGCGCGATAATGGTGACTTTTAGTAACAACGCACGCTTGGGCAGATTGCTGGCCTTGTCGTTCGCGGTGTTGGAACTGGCGTTATCGCTCTGGGTATTACAGGTTTTTAATGCCGCCGATGGGCAACATTTTCAATTAGCCGAACAACATAATTGGATCCCGAGTCTGGGCGCCACTTACATGCTGGGTGTCGACGGCATTTCGGTCCTGTTTTTGCCGATGTCTGCGTTATTAACGGTCTCGGCAGTACTGGCGTCCTGGAACACGGCCCATCTTAAGCGTTTGCATTTTGCTTTGTTGTTGGTGCTGGAAGGCGTCACCATGGGCGTATTTTGTGCGCTGGATATGCTGTTGTT
>JAUYMX010000496.1 GCA_030699345.1 Methylococcaceae bacterium | reverse complement strand
CCCCGCTGATGACGCATTAATGCAGTTTCTTCAAACGATATAACTATGCTTAGCGTGCTACCAGTAATGACTGGTAGCACAAGGGGGGCGGGCCGAAAAGTTGAGCTTCTACGCATAGTTTGATTCTATGCATAGTGGCCGATCAAAGGCGTTCAAAATCTGGCTGGGTTTGTATCGGAATCAGTGGTGGTTTTGATCGGAATACGCAGTAGGCCGGAAACGCCCTCCCGAGCTACGCTTAGAAGGGCTTATTCAGGCCTACTTCGGCCAATCACCAATCCGTTTGCTTGCCCGGTATAAACTCCAGCCGAGCACCACGACCATCAAACCAATCGCCAAGCCCAGAAACAACTTACTGTTCAACAGTTTGACGAAATCAAATTTATCCTCAATCGGGGCCATCGCGGTTTCCGGACTCAGGTCGGCCGCCGTGCTTTGATAGCCGCGACGCAGCAACTCCTGGATTGGCGCAGTATCGTAACGGGGCGGTTCAGCTTTGTCTGAACCGTAATGCAGCTGGTAGTTTTTGCCGGGCTGCGGCAGAAGCAGTAGTTGATAGCCGTGGCCTGTGCCGACCACGTTGCTGATTTCCAGAGGCGGGTTGTCCTGATTATGGATGACGATGCGGTAATGCGGCTGGCGTTGTTCCGGGAAGCTGATGTGTGTCTGCTCGCGGCTGATGTCCTGGAAATGCAGTGCTTCCAACGTGGCAGTGCCGATAGTTTGCATGCGGATTTTCCCACGATGTTGTTCCGGGATTTGCACCTCGGCATTGCGGCTGAAACTGGCGGTGGCGGTTTTTAGGGTAAAGGCGGTGAGTGGTTGATTCTGCGTGTCGATGTCGATCAAACTGGTTTTGTGTTCGGCATCTTGGCTGATGTTGAACGCGGCAACCGGGTAATCGAACGGTTGTTCGGTTTCCTGCAGGGTTTCGGTTTGGTTGTGCCAGAACTCGATACGGTCGATGTGTAGCGGTTCATTCAACAGCTCGAGTTTTTCGCTGAGTTGCGGTTTTTCGTCGCCGCGAATTGTCCGGGTTAACTCCAGCAGTTTGCCGATTTTGGCCTGGGCCGCTTGGGCAATGATGATCTTAAAATGCCGGTAGTTATTGCTTGGCAAGTTTATGTCGTGGTTGCTGACGGCCATATAACGCGAGTAGTCGTAAATGGTGGCATTGTCGGTCAATAACTGCCAATTCTTGCTGTCGCTATCATCACTAGACCCGTAGATTTGCAAAACGTATTCGAAATCGTGCTGCGCGGTAAGCACGGCCAGCCCGTCAGCGGCAGCTGCGTTTTTGTCCAAATCGACCATCACGACAATGCCGTCGTCGCCGGATTTTTGCAGAGTTTGAATTTCGCTACGGCTAGGCAACCGCTGGGTTACGGTTTTGCGGCTGGTGATTTTTTGCAACAGATATGGTGTTTCGACGCCGTCCTGATCGGTGAGTCGCAGGTCGCGAAAACCGGCGGCACTGGCAGCGTAGACCGGGGTGTCCAAGGTGACGGCCAGCAGTGTTTGTTCACTGCTATCCGGGCGGACAATATCCCGGGTAAACCGGTAATGCGAAGCGTCGGCCGCAACAGCCGATGACAAAACTAAAGCTGACAGCAGCGCAATTTTGGCGATCATGATGATTTCCCGTCGGCAGCATTGCCGATAAAAGTTTGTTGATGGCGCATATAGAAAAACGCGCCGCCCAGTGCCAGCATGCCCAGCACTATAAAGGCGATAATCCGGTAAATCTGGTCCAGACGGGCCAGATCGATAAAGAATACTTTCCAGGCTACCAGTGCAAACAACGCCAAACCGACCAGACGCAATGCCGAAATTTGCCGTTTGATACCGGCAAACACCAGCGACAATCCGAATATCGACCATAAAATCGATACGCCGCCGGAGCGTAGGCCGTGCACGTATTGAGACAGCATGGAATTGATTTCCAAACTCAGGAAGGTAAACAGCAGCACCAGTGCCGCGCCGCCCAGCCATTGCCGGATGTTGCCGGTAGTTTCATTGTTGGTGGACAGGCGACGGAATGCGAACAGTAAAAAACCGATGATCGCGGCAAAATCCAACAGCCGCATTAATGCCAGCTGGAAGGAATATGCGCCGCCGTAACGCAAGGTCATCACGCTGTCGTAAGCGCCAATTTGCACTAGGTTTAAATCCCAGGACGGCAGATCGAAAAACAGCAGTTTCAGCACTACGCCGATCACAAATAAGCGCATCGCTTGCAACAGCCATGTGCCGGGCGTGGCCAGATAACGCAGCAGTAACAGCAGGCTCATCGCCAGCCAGACCAAGGTCAACACCGGCAGTTGCAGCGGCGGATACAGATAGCCGAAGCTGCGATACAGCTCCAATTGCAGCACGATAAACAGCATACCGGCAGCGATAATCAGCGTTGCTTGTAGCAGCCAGTTATCTTTCAGCCACAGCGGCACGTCGTTATTTGCGTCACAAGCCAGCGGCGAGGCGGGCGCCGGTTTTTCGATCAACCTGAAGGCCAGAGCCAACGAGGCTATCGGAATGCCGAAGTTGATTACACGTTCCAGCAGGCCGAATAGGAAGTCGCCGAATAGTTGTTCACTATCCATCGCCATGCCGTATTGGCCGGGCAAATCGATAAAACAAAAGCGCACCAATACGATCAGGTACAGCAGATAGGCGACCTGCTGCAAAAATGCGCTGCGCAATTTGCCGGCCATCCACAGCATCACCAAGGCCTGCAACGACCAGCTGACGGTAATCCATTGATTCGACAACAGCAACGGTAAGGTGATGGTGACAAAGAAGGATGCCAGGCCGATGAAACTTATCAGCAGTTCTCGATCGGCCACTCGCCGGGCCAGGCAGTAATAAACATGGCCGACATAAAATGCTGCCAGCGCGACGGTCAATAATGCCACCCAGATTTGCCCGTAAGCGGTTTCAACGAGATGGTAGGCGGTGCCGAAGAAAATCGCGGCGTTGATGATCAGCGCTAGTAAATCCAGCAATGTCGACTTCGTTTGATTGACCAGGCAAAACAGGAATACTGTGGTCGAATACAACACGAAAAAGCCGGTTAAATACGGCAACACTTGCCAGAAATAGCCGACTTCGTAGTTTTGCATCGCGCCGAAAAACAGCAGGTAATTGAAGAAAAAACTCAAGAAATTCAGTAAGTGCCACTGTTTATACCAGTTGATAGCCAGTATGCCGACGCCAAGCAGCAACATGTAGCTGAACAAACCGGGGAAATTGACTTGACCGGTGGCCAGCAGAATCGGCGTGCAATAACCGCCGATGATTGCGAAGATCGCCACCAGCAGCGAGTCCAGACGTATCGCCAATACAGCAGCGCAAGCGGTGACCAATATCATCAAGGCAAAGGTCGGATAGACGTCCAGCAGATGGTAAAAACTGTGCGCGGCAAACACGCTGAAGTACAGCACGGCGATACCGCCGCCCAGCAAGCCTTGGCTGAACAAATGATACTTGCCGCCCACTAAGCGCACGCCGCCGATAATCATGCCGACCCCGGCCAACACCGACAACGCCACTCTCGCTTGTTCGCCGAGCAGGCCGTTGTCGATCGAGTATTTCAGGAAAAAGCCGATGCCGGTGACCAAAATCAATACGCCGACACGCAACAGCCAATTGCTGGCTACCGCATATTCCATCGCCATGCCTTCCGGGCGATGGCCTTCACCGACGATGATCCAGTTCCAGATTTCCTGCAGGACTTGCTTGGCGGCCAGTTCGAAACGACTGGGTTCGGCGGGCTGCCAAGTGCTTTGGTTCCAGTCATCATTTGGAGTGACAATTGTGGCCGGTTCGGCAACGATTTCAGTGATTTCCGCTTGCGGCGGACTGGGCTCAAAGATGGCCTGGGTTGCTGGGATTTCGAACAGCACTTGTTCTGTTGTCGACGTTTGCGGCTCGAATAACGCTGGCTGTGGCGTTTCTGCCACCGGTTCGATAAGTCGTTTTGACAATTCCTTTAGCAGTTTGCGATCTTCGCGCAGGGCTTTTTCTATCTGGCTTAGTGATTGGCTGATTTCATCCCGGTAGCGGTTTTGCCGTGTCATCAGCATTGCCAACATTACGATTAATACGACGGGGACAACTATTACGATGAAGGCAATAAAGCCGAAAAAATCGTCCACTATAAAACTCCTGGGTAGAGGTAATCGTTACTGTGAAAGACATGGTGGGAGCGACGCCTTCGTCGCGACGAAGGCGTCGCTCCCACCATGTCTTTCACAGTAACGATTACCTCTACCCAGGAGTTTTATAGTGGACGATTTTTTCGGCTTTATTGCCTTCATCGTAATAGTTGTCCCCGTCGTATTAATCGTAATGTTGGCAATGCTGATGACACGGCAAAACCGCTACCGGGATGAAATCAGCCAATCACTAAGCCAGATAGAAAAAGCCCTGCGCGAAGATCGCAAACTGCTAAAGGAATTGTCAAAACGACTTATCGAACCGGTGGCAGAAACGCCACAGCCAGCGTTATTCGAGCCGCAAACGTCGACAACAGAACAAGTGCTGTTCGAAATCCCAGCAACCCAGGCCATCTTTGAGCCCAGTCCGCCGCAAGCGGAAATCACTGAAATCGTTGCCGAACCGGCCACAATTGTCACTCCAAATGATGACTGGAACCAAAGCACTTGGCAGCCCGCCGAACCCAGTCGTTTCGAACTGGCCGCCAAGCAAGTCCTGCAGGAAATCTGGAACTGGATCATCGTCGGTGAAGGCCATCGCCCGGAAGGCATGGCGATGGAATATGCGGTAGCCAGCAATTGGCTGTTGCGTGTCGGCGTATTGATTTTGGTCACCGGCATCGGCTTTTTCCTGAAATACTCGATCGACAACGGCCTGCTCGGCGAACAAGCGAGAGTGGCGTTGTCGGTGTTGGCCGGGGTCGGCATGATTATCGGCGGCGTGCGCTTAGTGGGCGGCAAGTATCATTTGTTCAGCCAAGGCTTGCTGGGCGGCGGTATCGCCGTGCTGTACTTCAGCGTGTTTGCCGCGCACAGTTTTTACCATCTGCTGGACGTCTATCCGACCTTTGCCTTGATGATATTGGTCACCGCTTGCGCTGCTGTATTGGCGATACGTCTGGACTCGCTGCTGGTGGCGATCTTCGCAATCATCGGCGGTTATTGCACGCCGATTCTGCTGGCCACCGGTCAAGTCAATTTCCCCGGTTTGTTCAGCTACATGTTGCTGCTTGGCGTCGGCATACTGGCTATCAACTGGTATAAACAGTGGCACTTACTGAATTTCTTGAGTTTTTTCTTCAATTACCTGCTGTTTTTCGGCGCGATGCAAAACTACGAAGTCGGCTATTTCTGGCAAGTGTTGCCGTATTTAACCGGCTTTTTCGTGTTGTATTCGACCACAGTATTCCTGTTTTGCCTGGTCAATCAAACGAAGTCGACATTGCTGGATTTACTAGCGCTGATCATCAACGCCGCGATTTTCTTCGGCACCGCCTACCATCTCGTTGAAACCGCTTACGGGCAAATCTGGGTGGCATTATTGACCGTCGCGCTGGCAGCATTTTATGTCGGCCATGTTTATTACTGCCTGGCCCGGCGAGTGGCCGATCGAGAACTGCTGATAAGTTTCATCGGCCTGGCATCCTTCTTTGTCACCATCACCTTACCGTTGCTGTTGTCGAATCAATGGATTACCGTCAGCTGGTCGTTGCAGGCCTTGGTGATGCTGTGGATGGCCGGCAAATTGCGCAGCGCATTTTTGCAGCAGGTCGCCTATCTGCTGTACCTGATCGTATTGGTGCGCTTTTGTTTTATCGATTTGCCCGGCCAATACGGCATGGCGATGGATAGTGAACAACTATTCGGCGACTTCCTATTCGGCCTGCTGGAACGTGTAATCAACTTCGGCATTCCGATAGCCTCGTTGGCTCTGGCCTTCAGGTTGATCGAAAAACCGGCGCCCGCCTCGCCGCTGGCTTGTGACGCAAATAACGACGTGCCGCTGTGGCTGAAAGATAACTGGCTGCTACAAGCAACGCTGATTATCGCTGCCGGTATGCTGTTTATCGTGCTGCAATTGGAGCTGTATCGCAGCTTCGGCTATCTGTATCCGCCGCTGCAACTGCCGGTGTTGACCTTGGTCTGGCTGGCGATGAGCCTGCTGTTACTGCTGCGTTATCTGGCCACGCCCGGCACATGGCTGTTGCAAGCGATGCGCTTATTTGTGATCGGCGTAGTGCTGAAACTGCTGTTTTTCGATCTGCCGTCCTGGGATTTAAACCTAGTGCAAATTGGCGCTTACGACAGCGTGATGACCTTGCGTTACGGCGGCGCATATTCCTTCCAGCTGGCATTAATGCGGCTGTTGGATTTTGCCGCGATCATCGGTTTTTTACTGTTCGCATTCCGTCGCCTGTCCACCAACAATGAAACTACCGGCAACATCCGGCAATGGCTGGGCGGCGCGGCACTGGTGCTGCTGTTTACCTTCCTGAGTTTGGAAATCAATTCCATGCTGTCTCAATACGTGCACGGCCTACGCTCCGGCGGCGTATCGATTTTATGGTCGATATTCGGATTGTCGCTGGTGTTTGCCGGTATCAAACGGCAAATTTCGGCATTGCGTCTGGTCGGTTTGGCGTTGTTTGCACTGGTAGCCTGGAAAGTATTCTTTATCGATCTGGCCCGTCTGGACCAGATTTACCGGATTATCGCCTTTATAGTGCTGGGCATGCTGGCACTGGGCGGCGCGTTTTTCTATATGCGCCATCAACAAACTTTTATCGGCAATGCTGCCGACGGGAAATCATCATGATCGCCAAAATTGCGCTGCTGTCAGCTTTAGTTTTGTCATCGGCTGTTGCGGCCGACGCTTCGCATTACCGGTTTACCCGGGATATTGTCCGCCCGGATAGCAGTGAACAAACACTGCTGGCCGTCACCTTGGACACCCCGGTCTACGCTGCCAGTGCCGCCGGTTTTCGCGACCTGCGACTCACCGATCAGGACGGCGTCGAAACACCATATCTGTTGCAAAAAATCACCAGCCGCAAAACCGTAACCCAGCGGTTGCCTAGCCGTAGCGAAATTCAAACTCTGCAAAAATCCGGCGACGACGGCATTGTCGTGATGGTCGATTTGGACAAAAACGCAGCTGCCGCTGACGGGCTGGCCGTGCTTACCGCGCAGCACGATTTCGAATACGTTTTGCAAATCTACGGGTCTAGTGATGATAGCGACAGCAAGAATTGGCAGTTATTGACCGACAATGCCACCATTTACGACTACTCGCGTTATATGGCCGTCAGCAACCACGACATAAACTTGCCAAGCAATAACTACCGGCATTTTAAGATCATCATTGCCCAAGCGGCCCAGGCCAAAATCGGCAAACTGCTGGAGTTAACCCGGACAATTCGCGGCGACGAAAAACCGCAACTCAGCGAAAAACTCGAGCTGTTGAATGAACCGCTACACATCGACCGTATCGAGTTCTGGCACAACCAAACCGAAACCCTGCAGGAAACCGAACAACCGTTCGATTACCCGGTTGCCGCGTTCAACATCAGCCAAGATGCCGAACACAAAACCAGTTTGATCGACATCGACACGCAGAATCAACCACTCACCGCCTTTACCCTAAAAACCGCCACCGCCAGTTTCAGCCGCAATGCCGAGGTGCAAATCCCGGAACAACATCGTGGGAAAATCCGCATGCAAACTATCGGCACTGCCACGTTGGAAGCACTGCATTTCCAGGACATCAGCCGCGAGCAGACACACATCAGCTTCCCGGAACAACGCCAGCCGCATTACCGCATCGTCATCCATAATCAGGACAACCCGCCTCTGGAAATCAGCAACGTGGTCGGCACAGGCCACGGCTATCAACTACTGCTTCTGCCGCAGCCCGGCAAAAACTACCAGCTGCATTACGGTTCAGACAAAGCTGAACCGCCCCGTTACGATACTGCGCCAATCCAGGAGTTGCTGCGTCGCGGCTATCAAAGCACGGCGGCCGACCTGAGTCCGGAAACCGCGATGGCCCCGATTGAGGATAAATTTGATTTCGTCAAACTGTTGAACAGTAAGTTGTTTCTGGGCTTGGCGATTGGTTTGATGGTCGTGGTGCTCGGCTGGAGTTTATACCGGGCAAGCAAACGGATTGGTGATTGGCCGAAGTAGGCCTGAATAAGCCCTTCTAAGCGTAGCTCGGGAGGGCGTTTCCGGCCTACTGCGTATTCCGATCAAAACCACCACTGATTCCGATACAAACCCAGCCAGATTTTGAACGCCTTTGATCGGCCACTATGCATAGAATCAAACTATGCGTAGAAGCTCAACTTTTCGGCCCGCCCCCCTTGTGCTACCAGTCATTACTGGTAGCACGCTAAGCATAGTTATATCGTTTGAAGAAACTGCATTAATGCGTCATCAGCGGGG
>JAUYMX010000495.1 GCA_030699345.1 Methylococcaceae bacterium | reverse complement strand
CGCCATTGGCTATCAATGGTATAAGCCAGGGCGATTTTTTCCGGGTCTCGACCATTCCAGGCGTTTTCAGCGGCACGCACTTTTTGCGCGGCAGTTTCCAAGGTAAAGGGCGGTAGTGGTGGGCGAACGGCTTCAGTCATGGTTGACTCCTGGTTAAATTGGTTACTGTAATACAAATTTAAGACCGATCAATATCAGCATGGTTGCCAGTATGGGGCGTAACACTTTTTCGGGAATTTTTGCGCTTAAGTGGCTGCCTATCCAAATGCCCGGCAATGAACCTATCAACAAGCTACCCAGTAACACTAAATCGACATTGCCTAAACTGAGGTGGCCGAGTCCTGCGACTGCTGTGAGTGGAATAGCGTGTGCTAGATCGGTGCCGACGATTTTAACAGTGGTCATTCGTGGGTATAAAAATAACAAGGCAACCGTGCCTAGAGCGCCTGCGCCAACCGACGACAATGTCACGAGAATACCCAGTACAGAGCCAATCAGGATTGTTGCGGGTATTTGTAGATGTTTGAAACGGCCGGTATTTTCGGGGGTGCTGTGTTCATCATCAATCAGCTCAAGTTTTGCAGTTCTTGCCAGCAGAACGCTACGAACTAACAAAGCGACTGCGGTCAGTAGCAACGCAACGCCCAACGTAAAAGTGATGGCGCCGGTGGTTTCTTTACCTACTGACATTAAATATTTGAGCACGTACAGCGTTGCTAGGGCAAAAGGTAAGCTACCCACCGACAGCCAGCCGACGATTTTCCAGTCTACCGAGCCATGTTTGCCATGATGTACCCAGACGCCGCTGGTTTTGGTGATGGCGGCAAATAATAAGTCTGTACCTACTGCCACTGCGGGCTTGAAGCCGAATAAAAATACCAGTAAAGGCGTCATTAACGAACCGCCACCGACCCCGGTAACACCAACCAACATACCGACAAAAAAACCGGAAAAGCTATATGCCCAATTCATGAAAAAACCAACCTCTAGGTTCTTGTGTTTGAAAAAGGCTGGATTATAACAGTCCGCCCCAATAAAACGGGGCGGGCAGGGTGTATTTACGAATTAAGCTCGCTAGCGGCTAGTAATAATTCATCAATAAAGTGTCGGCTGTATAACGGCAGGTAGTTATTTTTTAAGTAGGCGATTTTAGTGGTCGAGCTGGGTACAAGGTGCGACAAATCGCGAATGACCAAGTCCTGATCCATCACTGGATCGTAAGCCATGCCGGCAATAATGCCCACACCCATGCCTAATCTAACGTAAGTTTTAATGACATCGGTATCCGCGGCGGCCAGGGTAATATCAAGCTTGAGCTCAGTATTTTTGAAGGCAGCCTCAATATTTGATCGACCGGTAAAACCAAAGCCATAGGTAAGAATGGGAAAGCTTGCTAGTCGTTCCAGGGTGATTTCGCCGCTGCTTAATGGATGTGTTTTTGGCACGACAACCGCATGGTGCCAGGCATAGCAACGGTTAAGTACCAGGTTTTCATCCTCAGCAATTTTTTCTGTGCAAATGGCAATATCGGCTTGGCGGCTGTGCAGTTTGTCAATTAACTGTTCTGGGGCCGCTTCAAGCATATAGATTTTGACAGCCGGATATTTGTCCTTAAAGCGTAAGATTGGTTTAGGCAGGAAATATTTGGCTTGGGTGTGGGTGGTGGCGATATGCAAAATACCTTGCTGACTATCTAAATAGTCGGCGGCAATGACTTTAATATTTCTTTTGGCGCCATCAATAGCAGCCACTTCTTCCATGACCCTTAAACCTAGGGGGGTCAGCCCCATCAAGCGCTTGCCTTGTCGTTCGTATATTGGTGAACCCAGTTCCGCTTCAAACAGTTGTAATTGTCTGCTTACCGCTGATTGCACAATATGCATTTGATCGGCTGCTTTAGATAAACTGAAGTTGTTTTCCTGCAGAATGCGGAGTAATTCGATTTGGCTTAGGTTCATGGCACGCTAATTCAGGTAAAAGTGCAGCATTGAAAAGGTGGTCAGATTGTATGGCGATCATTGACCATGAAAAATATTGGGGTGTGAATATCTATAAATTACACCAAAGAGGAACTATACCTCATAAAAATACAAGATAAGAAGTTGCATATGAATTTAATGATGGAGCGAAAGTGATTTGAGCGTATGGGCGTGCAAATATGTTTGCGAGCCTTTGTTTGCCGAGCCGACAAGCGTTGGCTGCTGTTGATTAATGGTTTTTTTGCGATGGGGGTAGCTGATGAGGATCGCAATCAGCTTAGTTGATCAACTGGCAAAAGGAATCGGGTGTGAAAAAGCTATATCTCTATTATCAACTCAGTCCAGACTGGGATTGCTGTGCTGATCATGAAAATACTGGGCAGCACAGCATAGGGGCACTATACGACGACCAGGTTCTCATCATCGTAAAGGCGAACTTTTTTCCAGCCTACAAATTTGGAGTCATCAAATTCCAGGTCATTATCAATGGCATATTCGTAGCAACTTCTGAATAAACGCGCGGTGCGAAAAGCATGCAGCTCGTCATCCGCACTGACTTTTTCTACATTGCCTACCTGAAAAGTTTTGTTTTTTGATTTGCCATTGCAGACCCAAAAAACGGTATAGCAAAGATAACTTTTATCTTTGCGATGATCATATTTTACGGTTCTGGAAACGCCGGTTACGCCGGTGGTGGTTTTGTTTTTGGGTGGTTTTAGAAAACGTGTCTTGCTGCCCTTCAGCACTACCAGCATTTGGTCTCGCCAAGCAATGGCTGCTTGCAAGGATTTGCCGCGATTGCCCCAGAGTTTGTGAGAAAAATAGCGACTACTTTCTTTGCCTCGTCTGACGATACGTACTTGATATCCAAAGACATCGGGCTCGGTGATATGTTTGTTTTTTGCCATGGCTTGGTTTTCCGTCTAATTACGCAAAGTGAATTTAACAGCAAAGATTCAGCCACCATCCAGATTGCACATGTAAGCCAGAATATTTTTCGCTGTAAGTCAGGGATTACAAATTATCATCAAAGCTCAGTCCATTGCAAGTACTAAGTCATAACGCTAGACAATTTCCTACCTTCCTGGTGTAGAATAACCTCAAGCCCCTCGTCGAAGCGGCTGATCATGAATTCATAACACAATGATTTTTAACTATTTTTGGAGAGTGCGATGAGTGTTTTAGTTGGTAAACAAGCGCCTGATTTCACAGTGCCTGCTGTGCTTGGCGATGGTCAAATTGTTGATGCATT
>JAUYMX010000494.1 GCA_030699345.1 Methylococcaceae bacterium | reverse complement strand
CCCCGCTGATGACGCATTAATGCAGTTTCTTCAAACGATATAACTATGCTTAGCGTGCTACCAGTAATGACTGGTAGCACAAGGGGGGCGGGCCGAAAAGTTGAGCTTCTACGCATAGTTTGATTCTATGCATAGTGGCCGCTATGGATAGCTATTCATAGTACCAATTAGCCGCCATTCGCGCCTGCTTTGAAAAGATTCTCCGTTATGAACAACACCAGCAAACTTGCCGGGTGTTATTGGCCCTGGCCACCGGCGCGGGTAAAACCGTGATTGCTGCGAACCTGTTATGGCGCTTGCATCAAGCCCAGCGGCTGCCAAAACCTGCTTTGTTTCTGTGTGACCGGGACGAACTGCGCGAACAGAGCTACAACAAACTCAAAGCTGTGTTCGGCGATAATGCCCGGCTGGTGGGCAACAGCAAAGGCGAAAACAGCGCCAAAAATGCCCGGATTCATATCGCCACTTACCAAACCTTAGGGTTGGATGATGAAGACAATAACACCGCCAGCTTTCTGACCGACCATTACCCGCCCGACGCGAAATCCACGCTGACCGGGTCAGCATGCACATGAATAACTTGTAAAGCCAATGGTGCAAACGACAGAGCCGCACAGCCAAAGACCATTACGCCTTTAAATGCATGGGCATCGCTAACGGCGGCCGCGAGATGATCGAACCGCGGCTCTGGCGAACGCGCATTTATCGCCTGCACCGTGGATTTATTGGCCACCGGCGTCGATATAGAACGGCTCAATGCCGTGGTGTTTTTCCGGTATTTAGAATCCAGCATCTTGTTTTATCAAATGGTCGGGCGCGGCACCCGCATCGACGAAACCACCCAAAAATACAAATTCTGGTTGTACGACGACACCGGCGTCACAGATCTGTTCGGTACCGATTTCATTACCGCAGACACGTCCGGCAAAAAGAAAAAATCGGGTGGCGACGAAGATGAGGGCGGTGATGATGAAGACGAACCACCGGCGATTCAAATCAGCGGGCAAACCGTCAGCGTTACCTCCGAAGGCCGCTTTATCCTTACCCGCCGCGAAGGTCGGGATGTCAAAATTCCGATAGACGAATACCGCCGGAAAATGCTGCAAAAGGTGTTGCGGGAAGCAGGTAACCTGCAAGACTTCCGGCAATTGTGGATAGAAGCCCGCAAACGCCGCGAACTCATCAATCATCTACTGGGCGAGAATTACTCGCCGGAAGTTTTACGCGAATTGGAAAATATGCAGGATTTTGACTATTACGACATGTTCGCCCACCACGGCTACCGCGCCCAAGCCTTAAAACGCCAACAACGCGGCTTGGGTTATCTCGACCAAAACCAAACGTGGTTTGACACCATGCCCGCTGATGCTGCCATTGTCTTAAAAGGCTTCGGCCATCAATTCGGCTTTGGCGGCACTGATGCTTTGGAGACTTCGGCATTATGGGATGTACCGGAAATTAGTCAGGCTGGCGGATTGTCGGCTTTGAAGAAATTAGGAAAACCGGCGGAAGTGATTTTGCAGGCTAAATCGAGGTTGTTTGGGGTATGAACACCATCAAAACTGGAGACTGCTTTGCCTTAAAAAAACTAGGTGAAGTTTGCGAGATAGTTACAGGAACAACGCCACCAAGATCAAATAAAGAATATTACGCTGGATCAATTCCGTGGATAAAACCAGACGATTTAGATAGATCGATGTATGTGAATTCAAGTAGCGAATTTATTTAAAATCTTGGTATCAACTATGTGCGACTCTTACCTAAAGGTTCCGTCTTGGTCTCTTGTATTGGAAACCTAGGAAAACTGGCAATCGCACAAGTTCCACTTACTACAAATCAACAGATAAATGCCTTGATACCTAATTCCGATTTGGATTCTGAATATTTGTTTTTTGCGTGTTTAAAAATCAAATCTTTGCTTTATGAATCGGCAGGTAAAACAGTTGTTCCAATAATTAACTGATGTTACGCAATCTAAAAGAAATGACCTTTATTGATACTCAAGAATCGCTGGTGTCGCTATCGCGACAGTTTGTTTTAATGTCGGTTCTCGCACCGACAGGCGAGCTACTTTCTTTTGCTTCGCCTCGGCAACTGCTCCTGCGTTGCT
>JAUYMX010000479.1 GCA_030699345.1 Methylococcaceae bacterium | reverse complement strand
CTGTTCGGTAGTCACTTTTTGTAAGGTTCGACATTCGGTGCAGCGGGTAAACATTCTGGTTAGTGCCTGATACCTTCAAGTCGAATCCAGTCTTCTTGTTGCACAGGTTCTGCCATTGATATGAATGGTTGGTAGGCGCTCATGACCGATTCGGCTTGTTCTTCCAAAATACCCGATAAAACAAGGTTGCCGCCTTTGGACACTAAGCTGGATATTTGCGTGGACATTTCGATTAATGGTTTGGCAAGAATATTAGCCAAGACAATGTCGGCTTCAAATGCACTGAATTGTTCGGGCAGATAGCAACGGATTTTGTCTTGGACGCTGTTTTTTATAGCATTATCTTGCGTTGCAGTGATTGCTTGCGGGTCAATATCCACGGCGTGTGCTTCTTTAGCACCAAGTAACACAGCAGCAACCGCAAGTATCCCAGATCCACAGCCAAAATCGATGACGGTTTTGCCCGTTAAGTCATGACTTGCGAGCCATTCCAAGCACAGTGCAGTGGTAGGGTGGGTGCCTGTGCCGAATGCTAAACCCGGATCTAAAATCAGACATACCGTGCCGGGTTCGTGTTGTTCCTGGCCGGTCGGGCAAACCCAGAGTTTGTCGGCAAATTTCATTGGATGGTAATACTCCATCCACGCGCGTTCCCAGGCTTGGTCTTCGACATCTTCAATCAACCAATGCTCCAGTGGTGCATTGGTAAACTGTTGGCAAACCTTTGATTTTATGAGTTCCGGTTCGGCATCAAGTTCATACAGGGCAATAACTTGGGTGTTACTCCAAATTTTTGTTTCACCAATCGCCGGTTCATAGACGGGTTCGTCTTCAGCATCCATGTAGGTAACTGAAACTGCGCCCAGTGAATCGAAGAAATCGGCCAGTTTCGGCGCACTATCTTCATCGGTAATAACGGAAATTTGCTGCCAGGCCATAGTGTACTTGTTGAATAAGAGAGGAAAACAGGGTGAACGAATTCACCCTGCTGATGACGATATTTTAAGAAATACCCAGCTTCTTTTCTAAATAATGAATGTTCTGTCCACCGGCGGCGAACGCGCTGTCATTCATAATGTCATGCTGTAACGGTATGTTAGTTTTAATACCGTCGATAATGATTTCGCTAAGCGCAGTGTTCATTCGCGCGATGGCGCTTTTACGGTCTTCGCCATGGGCAATCAATTTGCCTATCATCGAGTCATAGTAAGGCGGCACTTTGTAACCATTATAGATGTGGGTTTCACAGCGAATGCCTGGGCCGCCGGGCATGTGAAACTGTTCTATCTTGCCGGGGCAGGGCATGAAGGTTTTGGGATCTTCAGCATTTAACCTACATTCAATAGCATGACCGGTAAATCGAACCTGATCTTGAGTCAGTGATAAACGCTCACCTGCGGCAATACGCAGTTGTTCTTTAACAATGTCAAAGCCGGTGATCATTTCGGTAACGGGATGTTCAACCTGGACGCGGGTGTTCATCTCGATGAAATAAAACTCGCCTTTTTCGTACAGGAATTCAAACGTGCCGGCACCTAGATAGCCAATATCTACGCAAGCTTTAGCACAACGTTCGCCGATAAGTTTGCGTTGCTCTTCAGTGATGCCGGGGGCTGGGGCTTCCTCAACCACTTTTTGATGGCGGCGCTGCATAGAACAGTCGCGTTCACCCAAATGGATTGCATTGCCATGAGAATCCGCCATTACCTGAAATTCAATGTGACGCGGATCTTCCAGGAATTTTTCCATGTACACAGTCGGATTGCCGAATGCGTTGGCCGCTTCAGCTTTGGTCATCGCAATCGCGTTGATCAGGGCTGCTTCGGTATGGACAGTACGCATGCCACGACCGCCGCCGCCGCCGGCAGCTTTGATAATGACCGGATAACCGACTTCTCTAGCCAGTTTCAGATTCTTTTTGTCGTCATCGCTTAACGGATCGCCATTGCCGGGTACGCAAGGAATACCCGCCGCCAGCATGGCTTTTTTGGCAGAGATTTTATCGCCCATCATGCGAATAGTATCGGCATTGGGACCAATAAACACAAAACCGCTTTGTTTTACTTTTTCAGAAAAATCGGCATTTTCTGATAAAAAGCCATAACCGGGATGAATAGCTTCTGCATCGGTAACTTCCGCTGCGCTAATGATGGCCGGAATATTAAGGTAACTATCAGCTGAGGCAGCAGGGCCTATGCAAACCGATTCGTCAGCTAGACGCACATGCTTAAGATCACGGTCAGCCTCTGAATGTACAGCAACTACCTTGACGCCTAATTCTCTACAGGCGCGTAACACCCGCAGGGCAATTTCGCCGCGATTGGCGATAACAATTTTATCGAACATGAATCCCCCGTTGATTATTCAATGATGAATAAGGGTTGGCCGTATTCGACCGGCTGGGCATTTTCGACCAGAATTTTAGTGACGGTGCCGCTTTTGTCGGTCTCAATCTGATTGAGAATTTTCATGGCTTCAATGATGCACAATGTCTCACCA
>JAUYMX010000473.1 GCA_030699345.1 Methylococcaceae bacterium | reverse complement strand
CCATTGAGCAAGCGGCCAAGAAATGGACCATGCCGATTCGCGATTGGAAGCCAGCGCTGAATCAGTTTATGATTCTGTACCAAGACCGACTAACAGAAGTTTTTTAATGGCGGTTTACACGGAAAGTTTTACACCCTCAAGAATTAACCAATTTAATCATCCCTCTGATGCGCAAACAGGGCCATGGCCGCATTATTTACAATAGTTCGGTACTGGGGTTGGTGGCGATGACTTATCGTGGCGCATACAACGCGAGCAAGTTTGCCTTGGAAGGTTTAGCTGACACCTTGCGTTTAGAATTGCAAGGTAGTGGTATTCATGTGTCTTTGATCGAACCTGGTCCGATTTTGACTAACTTCAGGCAAAACGCTTTTGCTTTGTATAAGAAAAATATCAATCCTGCTAAAAGCGTGCATCAAAAAACTTACCAAGCGATGGAAGAGCGTCTACAACAAGAAGGTCCGGCCGCACCTTTTACTTTGTCGGCGATGGCTGTTACCGAAAAAGTTATTCATGCCTTGGAAAGTAAACGGCCGAAGGTGCGTTATTACGTGACTTTTCCCACCTATTTATTCGGCACACTGAAGCGGCTGCTGCCTGCATCATGGTTGGATGCTTTGCTCAGAAAGGTTAAATAATGCAAGAGTTAGATGAATTGATTATTACTTGCCCGTATTGCGGTGAAGCATTGGACGTATTGATAGATACTTCCGCAGGTGCTCAGCAATACTATGAAGATTGCGCCGTGTGTTGTGCGCCGATTTTATTTATTTTGTCTGAAGATGAATCAGGCGAAATGTTAGTAGATGTTAAGCGGGATGATGAATAGATCGACAAACACCATCCTTGGTATTGTCTGTTAACAACGCTATTGGTTGCTTAGCGTTGTTGAGGCGACCGGCGTGACGGTTGGTTATTTCGTTGTGGACGCGGCCCCCGTGGTGGTTCTGGCGGCATTGGCGGAGCAACCGCCGCGGCTTCAAAACCTTCGATTTGCTCGCGGGTAATTGGTTTACCAATTAATTTTTCAACTTGCCGCAAGGCGTTTACTTCATCATGCGATATTAACGAGATCGCTTGACCTTCTTCGCCTGCACGGCCGGTACGGCCTATTCGATGAACATAATCTTCCGGCACCTTAGGCAATTCAAAGTTGACTACGTGCGGTAATAGAGCGATGTCGATGCCACGCGCGGCAACATCCGTAGCAACCAATACCCGAATTTCACCAGCCTTGAAACCAGCCAGCGCACTGGTACGGGCACCTTGGCTTTTGTTGCCGTGAATAGCTGCTGCTTTAATACCAACGTTATTGAGTTTTTCGGTAAGCCTGTTAGCGCCGTGTTTAGTAGTGGTAAACACCAATACTTGTTGCCAATCATTGGTTTTTATCAAGTGGCAAAGTAATCCAGTTTTACTGGCTTTGTTGGTCAGATAAGCAATTTGTTCGACTAATTCTGCAGCGGTGTTGCGCGGCGCGACTTCGATTTTGATTGGGTTGACCAAAAGACCGGTAGTCAATTTGCGGATGTCTTCAGAAAAAGTCGCGGAAAACAGCAGGTTTTGACGTTTTTTTGGACAAAGCGCGATGATTTTGCGAATGTCTCGAATAAATCCCATGTCCAACATGCGATCAGCTTCATCAAGAATCAGTGTCTCAACCTGGTCTAATTTGACAGCATTTTGACTGAGTAAATCCAACAGACGGCCAGGTGTGGCAACTAATATATCGACGCCGCCGCGCAAACGCATCATTTGTGGATTGATTTTAACGCCGCCAAACACAATTTCAGTTTTTAAGCGTGGGTGCAAATGTGCGCCATATTTGCCGACAGATTCACCTACTTGGGCAGCCAATTCGCGGGTGGGCGTTAAGATCAAGCAACGTACCGGACGGTTTTTGTCATAAGATTTTTGCGATAACCGATGCAAGATCGGCAAGGTAAATCCAGCAGTTTTACCAGTACCGGTTTGCGCGGCAGCGAGTACGTCATGGCCATTTAATACTGCCGGGATGGCTTGGGCTTGGATCGGTGATGGCGTGGTGTAACCTGCGTCAGCAATGGCGCGCAGTAATGGATCGGATAACCCGAGAGTAGTAAAAGGCATGTAAAGTCTCAATGAAAGGCGGCGAGCCGCTTAGGGTAAATATAAAATGCAGTAAAAACAGTGTCGGCATGGTGCCGTAGCAGTGTCTTGACGGAATTGTGGTGGATTGTGTGGTTTTGCGTGGCGACTTGAAGGGGACTGCAACGAGTATTTTATATGGTGCCCCGAGGCGGATTCGAACCACCGGCCTGTCCCTTAGGAGGGGACCGCTCTATCCTGCTGAGCTATCGGGGCAAAACGTGAACGATTTTAACACAGCCGGCTGCTCTTAGTCCCGGCGTTTTCTGAGTTGTTGTCGCTCAAGCGTAGAAAGGTAACGGTCCAGCTTTTTTTCATCTTGAGGATAGATATTTTCAAATTGTCCACCCAAATGACGTTTATTACTGCCTAGTAACGGTTTTTTACTGGAACTTACCGTCAGTTCGAACGCAATAGTTTGGTTGTCAGGAAGAACCAGACTGCAATAGCTTAAGCGGTCGCTCCGGATAATGTTGCCGCGGTTGCTATTGTAAATAACGCTTAAACCGCCTCTGGATATGTCGGTAACGTAGCCTTGGATACTCACACCCGTATCTCGCGAGGTCCCTTTAAATTCTATGGTGGTAGAGTTGGTCGGCATACGTTTGGTCAAGCGCCGCTGCGGATAGTAAATCTTTTCCGGCAGAGCGGCTTTAAGACAAATAGGATCGGCGGATTTATCAACACAAATGTTTTGCAGATTAAAGGTCAACGGAATACCACCCAATACGGTTGATAATTTCAGTGCGCGTTGCGAAGCCAGTAATTGATTACCCGAGGACGGTGTTAGTGGGCTAAAGCTGATAAAGTCAGGATCAATTTCAAGGATGTCTGTCAAAAATAAACTGTCTGAATTATTGAGCGTGATAGTGCAGCGCGGCGGTTCAATAATCAATTGTTGCAACAGATGAAAGACTCTATCGGGATTGGTGACAAAGCTAGGATTTTCCAGCTCCGCATCGATATTATTAGGCGTTAACGACTCGTCTACCAGGTCTTTTTTGGCAAAAAATTTACGAATAACGTTCAGCATGATCAATCCAGGATCTTTAAAAAACAAGGCCGGATTATACCGAAATAAGTGTATGAGTAATGGAATCGCTACGCCTTGCGCCGTCAGGTCCGTAGGTGTTGGTGAATTCCGGTTTGCCTTTGAGGATATGTAAGGCACGCTTGCTGTGCCTGGATAATAGATCAATGCTGGCGCCATTTTGATCATTTAGCGTTCGGCATTGGGCGCAGATGATCATTAATTGAGACCAGTTCTGCTTTGTTTGATTAACGTCGAGGCCAATGATTGCCGCACGTTGAAAGTATTCTTCAAGCCCCTGTTGAGTATTTGCAAGGGATTCGGTGGCGAGCACTTGGCTTAGTTGTGAGTTGAATTGCTCCAGTTCTGTCACCAATTTTTTTTTATTGGCGGCGATGGCGTCAATAACGCTGGGTTGTTGACCTGTTTTTAAGTTTTCGGCCTCTTGCTCAAGTTGCAGCTGCAGCTGCTGAGTTAATTCCAAGGCATTGGCGATTAATTTTTCTGTAATTGGGTAGGTTTTTTCTATTACGCTCATGTGCTGTCATCCTGAGGCTTTAGCCCTTCAAATTGGATTATCTTTTTGGCAATTTGCTCGGCATTAACTTTATAAGTGCCATCCGCCAACGCCTTTTTTATCGCCGCAACTTTCTCTGAATCGACCGGTGCTTGCGCTGAAGACGCTTCAAAGGTCTTTTTAATTTCTTGTGTTGCGGTGGTTAGGGCAACACTGTCAGTTTTTTCAGCGCTGTTATCCGCCGGTTTTTTAGTCGCATCAAGCTCGGGTTTAAGGGCCGTTTTGAGCGTGGTCAGATTATTTACTCTGCCGGTAATTGAGTCGATAGCCATGTCGAATTCCTTGCAATATTTCTATGTAAAGCGGGTATCGGCAGACTAGCAAAAAACTTTAATACTTTGTTAATCAATCATTACTGATGCGTAGTTAATTCATAACGACAACTCGGCCTGGTGCAACGACGGTAGCTGAGATAATACGTCCGGATGTGTTGTTTTTAATTCTAATCAGTTGGCCTTTGGTGCCGTCCATCATTGCCTGACCACTCATTTGTATTGAAAAACCAGGGCTATCAGAGTTAATCATCACGAGTTCACCGCGCTTGATCAACTTGGGTTCGATGGCATGTTTGGCGCTTAAAATCATCCCGGCATCCAGATTCCGAATCGCTTGTTTGTTCTCAAGTTGCTCTGGAAGCGTGGCAAAGTCTTCTCTAAGGCTCGAGACATCTCTTCTTTCCACCGCCAAGTGTTGCGCAGTAATAGTTTCACCACGTTGCAGCGGGCGCACCAAGACCAATACGTTTTGATAGACCTTGATAAACCCCGACGTAAATATCGACCATTTTTTTTCAGCATTACAACGCACGCCCACCGCGACTCTACCGGCGTGAGTTATTTCACCATTGGTAAAAGCTTCCAGTGGTTCTGGGCATTGGGATAAGCGCAGTCGGCTATCCAATGGCACCAAACTGATTTCATATTCGCCAGTCAGGGTGATGTGCTGAGTTAGGTAATCGCTAACTACGGCATTAATTGATTCATGCGATTGCCAAGCCTCGTCGTCAGCATAGCCAATATTAATCAGCGTCAACGCAATGACCAGAAATGTAAGTTGAGATTTTTTCATCGATGCTGCCGGTTTTATGACTCTTACATCAAACAAGCATAATCAATGCCAGCCTTAATAAGACTGATAAGCACTGGCGAGTGGCGGATTATTGACACGATAAGCTGTAGTTTGCCGGTGGATACTCCTGAAACGGCTATTTTTTGCCGTACTAAGGTCTGAATAACTTAGCTATTGTCGCTAGCATTATGATTTTAATACGTTATTTTTTTATGGCATGTGATGTGCTTAATAGTCTGTGTATACGACAATGAGGACACCATCATGACCATCAATTTTGCTAATGCCTTAGGAATACATCCTCAAGCGTTAACGTTACGAGAAAAACGCGGTGAAATCCTGGCGGCCAACTTGGCCAATGCCGACACCCCTAATTTTAAAGCTCGCGACCTGGATTTTCAGTCAATTTTAAAGAAAACGCAGGCACCCAGCGCTACCCTGGAACGTACTCAAGACAAGCATTTTGCCCCGGAACAAATGTTCTTAGGCGGCAAGCTGATGTATCGCAATCCCAATCAAGTGTCGTTGGATGGCAATACCGTTGAAAGCCATATTGAGCAAGCCAAGTACGCCGAAAACGCCGTGCAATATCAAGCCAGTTTACAGTTTATCAGTGGCAAATTTGCCGGTCTTAAAACTGCCATCAAAGGAGATTAGTCATGTCAGCATTCAATATTTTCAACATTGCCGGTAGTGGCATGAATGCGCAATCACTCAGGCTTAATCTGGTTGCCAGCAATATTTCCAACGCTAATTCCGTCAGTAGCAGTGAAGGTGATGTTTATAAATCTCGGCAACCGGTGTTTGCTGCGGAATTAAAAAATATTTTAGACAGTCAAAATGCCGCCAGTCAGGTCAATGTGTTGGGGGTGGTAGAAAGCCAAACACCGGCTGTTATGGAATACGCACCTAATCATCCGATGGCTGACAGCAAAGGCTACATATTTAAATCCAATGTTAATACCGTGGAGGAAATGGCCAACATGATGTCGGCATCGCGTTCGTATCAAAATAATGTAGAAGTGCTAAACACAGCCAAACAGCTGATGTTGCAAACCTTAAAAATGGGCCAATAGGAGATAACCGATGACCACTGTCAATGCATTTAGCGGACTAGGCATGAAAACGCTGGAAACCGCCACAAACGTAGCAAAAAAATCGTTGGGACAAGATGAGTTTTTAAAGTTGATGACGACGCAAATGACTCATCAAGATCCGACTAAACCGATGCAGAACGGTGAATTTTTATCGCAAATGGCGCAGTTCGGGACCGTTAACGGTATTCAAGACTTGCAAAATTCATTTAAGGATTTTTCCGGTTCCATTAACTCTAATCAAGCACTGCAAGCAGCTAATTTGGTTGGGCGCACGGTATCGGCACCGTCCAAAGTAGGTTTGTTAGCGGCAGATGGCGTAATTACCGGCACGTTTGATTTACCTGCAGGATCCAACAATGTTCGGGTCAGAATTACCGATCCAACTACGGGGGAATTGATTAAAACCGTCGATTTGGGAGGGCATAAAGCGGGCCCTGTGTCATTTGTTTGGGAGGGGGATAAGGAATCCGGCAATCCAGCTAATCCTGGTGTTTATACGGTTGAGCCGGAAGCATTACTGGATGGCAAAAATACCGTGTTGCAAGCCAACATCGACTCGCGAGTGGAAAGCGTATCTATCGGCAGTGGTTCAAGTGGGCTTAAAGTCAATTTAGTGGGCCTTAGCTCAGTGAACTTTAATCAAATTTCACAAGTTTTTTAGGAGAGTGTAATGAGCTTTACAACAGCATTAAGCGGTTTGAATGCCGCTGCCAATAACTTATCGACCACCGGCAACAACATTGCCAATGCCAACACCACCGGCTTTAAGAAATCACGCTCGGAGTTTGTGGATGTTTACGCCAGCAGTATCGGCGGTGTCAGTAAAACCCAACCCGGTGCCGGGGTGCGCGTCTCTGAAGTGGCTCAGCAGTTTAACCAAGGTAATTTAGATTTTACTGATAACAGTCTGGATTTAGCGGTGAGCGGCGAGGGTTTTTTTACCATGGCTGCCAACCCGGGGGATTTAAAGTCATTAATTTATACCCGTAACGGCGCTTTTCGTGTGAATAAGGATGGTCTGGTAACCAATACGCAAGGGCAAGCATTACTTGCATACGCGGCAAACGGCAAAAGCGTCTCTGATGGCTTTAGTCAGGGGGTACTAAAAACGGTATCAATTAACGTAGGTGCCGGTTTGCCAACTGCAACTACTAATGTTGATTTAAAAGTTAACTTAGACAGTAACAGTGCCGTGCCAGCCAACAATGTATTTGACCCCACTAAAAGTAATTCTTATACCAAACAAACATCGGCAACAGTATTTGACTCTCTCGGCGTATCGCACACCTTGACCAGTTATTTTGTCGCAGGCCCAATAACAGCCAGCCCAACTAGAGACTGGAAGGTTTATCACTACATTACCGACAACCCGGACGCACCGGTAAATGTTGATCTAGCAGCGCCGCCAGCAGGTGGCACCACGCTGACTTTCGATTCAACAGGTAAATTGACGACACCGACCAGCCCGGTAACACTTAAGCCTTATGTAACCGGTACATCGGCAGCAGATATTAGTATGAAGACTGATTATTTGGGATCGACGCAATTATCGGCAGCTTTTAGTGTTGATGCCTTAAAACAAGATGGTTTACCCGCGGGCCGTTTAACCGGCATTGCTATCGATAAAGAAGGCGTTATTTTTGCTCGCTTCAGTAATGGCGGCTCAACCCCGTTAGGTAAAGTGGCGATGACTCGATTCCCTAATCCACAAGGTTTATCAAAATTGGGTGATACCAATTGGGCGCAAAGTGCTGATTCCGGTGAGCCGATTCCGGGTGAAGCAGGATCGGGTAACTTTGGCTTAATCAATGCCGGTGCGCTGGAACAATCTAACGTCGACTTGTCGGCGCAGCTGGTGAATTTGATCGTCGCCCAGCAAGCTTATCAGGCAAATGCGCAAACTATGACTACCGAAAACAGTATTGTTCAGACCATTCTGAACATCCGTTAAGTCTTAATTTAGGAGAGCGGAAATGGATCGTAGCTTATACATTGCCATGAGC
>JAUYMX010000448.1 GCA_030699345.1 Methylococcaceae bacterium | reverse complement strand
GGTTATAGCGTATTAACCGCGTTTAATTCCTGAAATGCTTGTTCCAGACGGGCGATCATGCTTAATTGGCTGGCACGTTGCCAGACGCGAGGGTCGTAATATTTTTTGTTGGGTTTGTCGTCCCCATCGGGGTTGCCGATTTGGCCTTGCAGATAGGCTTCATGTTGTTTGTAGTAGTCCATCACGCCCGCCCAGCTGGCCCATTGAGTATCGGTGTCTATGTTCATTTTTACGACGCCGTAACTGATCGATTCCTTGATTTCCGCTGCGGACGAACCTGAGCCACCGTGGAAGACAAAATCCAGGGTGTTGGTCGGAACGCCGAATTTTTCCGAGACATGTTTTTGTGAGTCGGCCAATATACTTGGGGTAAGCTTAACGTTGCCGGGTTTGTAAACGCCATGCACGTTACCAAACGAGGCGGCAATGGTGAAACGGTTGCTGATTTTGCGCAAAGAGTCATAGGCATAAGCAACATCTACCGGCTGAGTGAATAGCGCCGAGGTGTCAAAGTGGCAGATGACGACGCCATCTTCAACGCCACCAGTGCAACCTAGTTCAATTTCCAGCGTCATGCCCAGCTTTGACAATCTTTCCAGGTATTTTCCGGAAATCTCGATATTTTCGTGCAGGCTTTCTTCGGACAGATCCAGCATGTGCGAGCTAAATAGCGGCTTGCCGGTTTCAGTAAAATGCTTCTCGCCAGCGTCCAATAAGCCATCTATCCACGGTAATAGTTTTTTAGCCGCGTGATCAGTATGCAAAATAACCGGTACGCCGTATGCTTCGGCAACAGTGTGAACATGCTGGGCGCCGGAGATTGCGCCGAGAATGGCGGCTTGCTGGCCTTCCAGTTTTAAGCCTTTACCGGCAACAAATTGCGCGCCGCCGTTCGAAAACTGGATAATCACGGCAGATTGAGCTTTCGCGGCAGCTTCCAGCACGGCATTGATGGAGTCAGTATTGACCACATTAACCGCAGGCAAAGCAAATTGACCGGCTTTACAGAGGGCAAATATTTTTTGTACGTCGTCGCCTGTTACTACGCCGGGT
>JAUYMX010000444.1 GCA_030699345.1 Methylococcaceae bacterium | reverse complement strand
GCCCGGCTGTGGGCGCGGCGTAACGGTGCCAATTTCAATAAAACCAAATCCCAGCGCGGCCAACGCATCAATATAATCGCCGTTTTTATCTAAACCTGCCGCTAAGCCCACCTGATTTTTGAACTCCAGCCCCATCACCTTGATAGGCTTTTCAACGACTTCTGGGTAAATAAGCTTGCTCAGGCCGATCTTCTCCGCTGCATTTAGCAAGTTGAGCGTGACGTGGTGAGCGGTTTCAGGATCAAGCGAAAATAGTAAGGGTCGAAGTAAAGGGTAAAGGTTCATAGATGTTTTTTAGTTCTAAGTAAATCGGATGTCGTCACTATCCTAATGCTGACTGGTCAATTGATACGGCCCAGGCGCAGTCAGTGTCCGGCGATTCAATACCAAATCAACCAGTAATTGCGCAGACGCAGGGCCCATCGCTAAGCCGTTTCTAAAATGTCCGGCATTGATACTTACGTTACTTATATCAGGATGCTTAGATATATAAGGTATGCCTTGTTCAGTGCCGGGCCTTAATCCAGCCCAATGCCGGATAACTGGGAAATTCTTTAACGCTGGCAACAGTTCAACGGCAAAGTGGCTGATTTTATCGCGCGCTTCAGGTGTAATGGTTTTATTAAAGTCATCGGTTTCAACCGTGCTACCGGCCAAAATTTTACCGTCGCGGCGCGGAATTAAATATTGATCACCATCCAACACCATATAAGGCAGGGTATCCGGCAAGGCTTCAAACAACAGCATTTGCCCTTTAACTGGCGCAATTTTGGGAGCTTTAGTGGTGGTCACCGGAAAAAACTGTTCAAACAGCTGCCCGGTCCATGCGCCGGCAGTAATGACTAACTGGTTTACAGCAAGCCGTCCGGTGCTGGTGTTGAGTGCTGTTACTTGATTTTGCTCAATCGAAATACCCGATAAAGCGCAATGTTCCAGCAAGGTGACACCTTTAGCGAGTAAATCTAACTTTAAAGATTTGACCAGTTTGGGATTACGCACTTGAGCAATGTTCGGTAACCACAACGGGTGTTCCGGAGTCGTTTGCAGCGCAGTAGCGCTATCAGGCATCGTTGGAGAAAATGTTACGTGATTGTGGCAGCACCAATCAATCGCGGCCATCACATCCGGATTTTTAGTGATCAATAATCCGCATGGCGTCCATTCTGGGTCTTCACCGGTCTCGTTCAGCAATTGCGCGGCTAACTCCGGGTATAACTTTAGACTTTGCATTACCAAGCGAGTAATGGCTTGCGGCTGTCGCCACGGATACAACGGTAACAAAATGCCGCCACCGGCCCAGGATGATTCTTGCCCAAGTTGATTTTTTTCAATAACGGTAACCGTGGCACCTGCTTTAACAAATTCACGCGCTGTTAATAGGCCGATAACGCCGCCGCCGATGATAGTAATGTCAGAAATCATGAATAATTAAAGTGAAAACCAATTAAAAACAAAGAAATGAACGGCACTGGGAATAACTTACCACGAAAGCCCCTTTTTGAGGCGAATTGTGCTCTGTGGTTAAAATAAAAACCCCATAAAATACTGTTGTTTATTTGATACATTCTAAAAAATAAATCACATTTACATCTTAAGCTATTGATATAAATCAATTTATGAGCGATAAAAAATTAATCTAAAACCTTGTTGGAATCGATTTTTGCTGCTACCATTAGCCCCGTAAAATCGCTTTGTTGTGTAAAAGCAAAAATTTGTAAAATAACAACCTCACTGGAGGCAATATGAAAAAAACTAATATGCAATGGGGCGTTATCGCTACCGCAACTGTAGCAATAGTAGGTGCATTAGCATCTCCACAAGCTTTGGCTAAAACCAAAGCTAAAGCGCCTGCTAATGAAGGCTACGCAGCAGCACCATCAACCAACAGCCGTGTTGATGCCTTAGAAGCGCAATTACAAGCTATGCAAGCTGAATTAAGCAGCTTAAGAGCCTCACAAAACCGCCCTTCTGCTGAAGCCGCTAAAGTCCAAGAATTGGATGAGTGGGCGCAATCAGTTAAAGCCAAGCCTGTTGAAGCAGCGAAAGACCATTTGTTCGCTGTTCGTGGCGGTTGGATGCATTTCAACGATAATCGTGGCTCAGCAGCTGGTTTAGGTGGCTCTGGAATCGGACAAGATATATTAACCAGCCCAACTGATAGTGACGCCTTCTATTATGGCGGCGCGATTGATTTCAACGTGAACAACGATCTATTCGGATTAATGAAGAACACTTCATTCGGCATTGAGTTTGGCGTTGAATATGCTGAATTAGGCAATAGAAAAGATAGCGGCCTTGACAATGTCATTACTACAGCAGCTCTTGGAAGCACTACAAACCTGCAAAAATCCGTATCCGTTAATCAACTAAGAATTAACGCCTCTCCAAAAGTCAAATTTTTGCATGGTAGCAAATTTAGACCATGGTTGATTCCAGTTGGTTTAGACATCAACATTATCAGCCCTCCATCTGATGCAGTTACCGTTTTGAACACCGGCATGCAATTCGGCGCTGGTGCAGAGTATGAATTATTCAGAGGCATCGTAATTGGTGCAGACGGCCGTTATCACCACACTTTTGATGATGTCGACGGCGTAGACACCGATGGCTTCACATTAGGCGGTTCTTTAGGTTTCAAGTTCTAAGTTTAAATACTTAACCAAACCAATAAAAAGGAGGGCGTCAAACCCCTCCTTTTTTTGTGCCTGAAAAAACAGCTAAATCCTTAGATCATTGAGCCCGTGTAGGTTGGGTAGAGCACCGCGAAACCCAACATGGAGCTCTCCTGCATCCATGCAAGTCGTACCCAGCCTATACTGCACTGCCATTAAATTAAGATGTAGGTGCGAATTTATTCGCACATTGCGAAGCAATGATTAGCCAGTTGTGCGAATAAATTCGCACCTACAAGTGTATGGATTTTGGTTAACTTAATGGTAACGCTTTTTACCGTAGACCTTTACCACTTCAAGTACATAAGAGATGTGTGATGCGTATAATTTCTTTTACTCAAGCAAGAAACAGTTTGAAATCAGTGTTGGATAGCGTGGTGAATGATGCCGATTGCACTGTCATTACTCGTCGCGATGCTGGCAATGCGGTGGTTATGCCCATGGACTATTACAACAGCCTAATGGAAACTAAAATCCCCAGCCAATGCGGCCCATCTGGCCCAATCTATAGAGCAATATAAAACCGGTAACAGTAAAAGACAGTTAGCCTGGACGCACTAAGGGAAAGCTTATCGGGCTTTTGGTCTCGACGAATTGACGAATCCAATCGGCTAATTTACGCAGTGAATGATCAGCACTTAACCATCATTGCCTGCCGTTATCACTATGAAACCTGAATCATCATATTAAGAGGGCATAACGCCTGTTATTTGATGTCTGTGTCAAAATTGACCGCCAAGGTCATCAAGTTCATACTTTATCGCTGAGTTTCCTTATATTTTCAAAAAAATAAATGCCTACGTTATTGCTGATAAATGGCTTTAAGTTCTTTTTCTACGCCAATGAGCATGAACCCAAACATATTCATGTATCAAAGGGTGATGAGTTCGCAAAGATTGAGCTGTTGCAAATTCATGTTATAAAAAGCCACATGAAGCCAAAAGATCTTAAAATGGCGTTAAAAATTGTTGAATTACACAAAGATGAATTTGAGAGGCAATGGGATGAGTATTTTAATCAAAGGTAAATCTGTGCATTTTGATGACCGGTATTTACACGTCGAGCTTGAAGACAACCGACTAATATCAACACCAATGGCGTGGTATAAAGAATTACAAAATGCACCAGTAAAGGAAGTTTCAAATTATATTTTTATATGCCATGGCACTGGCATCGAGTGGCCCACGCTGGATTATCAGTTAAGCATAGAAAGTATGCTGCAGTTAAATATGCAACAGAACGCTGCATAATTAGCACATAGGCTGGGGTAGAGCACCGCGAAACCCAGCATGCGCCTCTAAATACCTTAAGTGCTGGATTTCGGCTACCGCCTCTCCATCCAGCCTAAGTCACTGAGAAACTAAGGGTTTAAACCCTATCCATTTATACCAATGAAAACCCTTTACCCTGAAATCGCTCCCTTCCACACCTTTATGCTGGAAACCGGCAGCCAACATTTGGTTTATGTTGAGCAAAGCGGCAATCCTGACGGCATTCCGGTCATTTTTTTACATGGCGGGCCGTGCTCCGGCACCAAACCCGATCATCGGCGGTTTTTTAATCCCGAGCACTATCACATTATTTTATTTGACCAACGCGGCTGCGGAAAGTCGTTGCCTTTTGGTGAACTGGAACATAACACCACGCAGGATTTGCTTGATGATATGGAGCGCATTCGCGAACAGCTAGCCATCAAACAATGGCTGTTATTTGGCGGCTCCTGGGGCGCAGCGCTGGCTTTGTTGTATGCCCAGAAACATCAAGACAACGTGTTGGCTATGATTCTGCGCGGCACCTTTTTGGCCCGGCAACAGGATATGAATTGGTTTCTGGGTAATGGTGCCGGGCTGATTTATCCTGAGTTATGGCAGCAGTTGGTTGAAAGTATTCCAGTAAACTGGCGTGAAAATTTACTGTCCGGATTATGTGCGGCAGTTTGGCATGATGATATTGCGCTGCAACAGCGCGCAGCTAATGCCTGGATGGCCTGGGGCGCGCAAGTGGCCTTGGGTAACGCTTATCAGGCAGGCAACTTGGCAGATGAATCTGTATCTGAAGACATGATCAAACAAGTCCGCATGGAATTGCATTTTGCCAAGCATGGGTACTTTATCGCCGAAAACCAAATTCTGAATAACAGCAATCATCTATCCAACCTCCCTGCCATCATCATTCACGGTCGACAAGATTTGGTCTGCCCTATGGAAGCTGGCTTTAGTTTGCATAAAACATTGCCGAATGCAGAATTTGTTGTTTTGGCAACTGCAGGGCATATTGCTCAAGGTGACGAGATGATTGATGCCTTGGTGAATGCCACGGATACGATGGTTAATAGACTTTCTGTTTAAAAAAATGAACAATTCCTCTGAAGAGCTTAAGAAAAAACGTCTGATTATTGGTGTAACCGGCGCGACCGGCGCGGTGTACGCAGTAAGAATGCTGCAAGTTTTACAGGCTCAACCGGAATGGGAAACGCATTTGGTGATTTCTTCAGCGGGCGTCGTTAACTTAAAACACGAAATGGACATGAAGCGCTCTGATCTAGCGGCGCTGGCGGATGTGACACATGGTGTTAACGATATTGCTGCAAGCATTTCCAGCGGCGGCTTTAAAACTGAGGGCATGATTATCGCGCCTTGTTCGATGAAAACGCTATCTGCGGTCGCACATGGTTTTGGGGATAATTTAATTTCCCGTTCTGCCGATGTGGTCTTGAAAGAACGTCGACGCTTGGTCGTTATGCCGAGAGAAACGCCGTTAAACTTGGTACATATTAAAAATATGCTCAGCGTAACCGAAATGGGGGGGGTTATGTTTCCGCCAATGCCGGCGTTTTACAGCAAATCCGATTCGATGATGGGCATGGTCAATGAGACCGTTGGCCGGGTGTTGGATATGTTTGGCGTTAATGTGGACGGCTTGTATACGCCTTGGGAAGGGCTGTAAAAAAAGGGGGGGAGCGATGCCCATGTCGCGGCGTAGGCATCGCTCCCACTAAGAATTGCGCATAAAAAAGCCCCGGTTGTTTTTCAACAACCGGGGCTTTTTGCTTAAAGCAACTGAGCTTTAAGGCTGCATGATTACATCATGCCGCCCATTCCACCCATGCCGCCCATACCGCCGTGTGGATCAGAGAAGCCAGCGCCTTTTTCATCGCTTGGTGCATCAGCAATCATCACTTCAGTAGTCAGTAATAAACCGGCAACTGACGCTGCGTTTTGCAATGCAGTACGAGTTACTTTGGCAGGATCAAGAATACCGAATTCGATCATGTCGCCGTAAACGCCAGTTGCAGCGTTGTAACCGTAGTTGCCAGTACCTTTAACTACTTCGTTGAATACTACTGAAGGCTCGTCACCCGCATTTGCAACGATTTGACGCAGAGGCTCTTCGATGGCACGACGCAAGATATTGATACCAACAGTTTGGTCATGATTGATACCTTCCAATCCTACCAAGGCCGACAAGGCGCGAACCAAAGCGGTACCACCGCCAGCAACTACGCCTTCTTCAACCGCAGCGCGAGTTGAATGCAGAGCATCTTCAACGCGAGCTTTCTTTTCTTTCATTTCAATTTCAGTCGCCGCGCCAACTTTGATTACGGCAACACCGCCAGCCAATTTGGCCAAACGTTCTTGCAGTTTTTCTTTATCGTAGTCAGAAGTTGCTTCATCAGCTTGTGCGCGAATTTGGGCAACACGGCTTTTGATTTGCTCTTCAGAACCTGCACCATCAATAAGAGTGGTGTTTTCTTTAGTGATTTGAACGCGTTTTGCAGTACCTAATTGCGCCAACTCAGCTTTTTCTAAGCTTAAGCCAACTTCTTCGGCAATAACGGTGCTGCCAGTTAATACCGCGATGTCTTCCAGGATCGCTTTACGACGATCACCAAAACCAGGTGCCTTAACAGCTGCCACTTTAACGATACCGCGGATAGTATTAACAACCAAAGTTGCTAAGGCTTCGCCTTCAACATCTTCAGCAATAATCAGTAATGGACGGCCAGACTT
Source organism: Methylococcaceae bacterium (assembly GCA_030699345.1). GTDB lineage: Bacteria > Pseudomonadota > Gammaproteobacteria > Methylococcales > Methylomonadaceae > JABFRC01. The sequence continues at coordinate 132 of JAUYMX010000444.1, read as the reverse complement.
AGCAACGGCTTCCAGAACTGGTAATAATTCACGTATGTTGGAGATTTTCTTGTCGTAAATCAGGATCAACGGATTGTCGAGTTCGACGCTCATGTTGTCTTGTTTGTTGATGAAGTACGGTGACAAGTAGCC
>JAUYMX010000442.1 GCA_030699345.1 Methylococcaceae bacterium | reverse complement strand
CACCACACACACTATTTTGATAGTCGAATATTCTAAAGTTTCCGTCACCGCCCCGGCTAGATTGCACATGGGCTTTATCGATTTAAGCGGCTCCTTGGGCCGACATTTCGGCAGTATTGGCGTTGCCCTCAATGAAATCAATACCCGGCTCACCATGACTGCGGCCGAACAACGCTGCATTATCGGGCCCTCAGCACAACGAGCAGAAAAATGCCTGACCTTGTTGTGCGATGCGCTAAATGTCTCTGACCAACTACATATTGATATTGAAACCGCCATTCCTGAGCATGTTGGCCTGGGCTCGGGGACGCAAATGTCATTAGCTATCGGCGCTGGCTTGAATGCTTATTACGGTTTGGACTTGAATATCAGGGATATTGCCGCACTTACTTATCGTGGGCGGCGCTCGGGCATTGGTATTGGCGTATTTGAGCAGGGTGGGCTGGTGGTTGATGGCGGTCGTGGTGAGAATACCATCACCCCGCCAGTACTATCGCGCCTGCCGGTGCCGGATGATTGGCGATTTATCCTGGTTTTCGATGAGCGCGGCCAAGGGTTGCACGGCCAGCAAGAAATACAGGCCTTTGCGGCGCTGCCGCCTTTTTCTCAATTGGAGGCAGCGCGCTTGTGTTATCTGCTGTTGATGCAGGGTTTACCGGCATTGGCGGAATATGATCTCAAGCAATTCGGCGATGTTATTAGTCAATTGCAAAAATCGGTGGGTGAGCATTTCGCCATTGCTCAGGGCGGTGTATTCGCCAGTCCTGAAGTCGCTGATGCCATGCGCTGGTTTGAACAACAGGGGGCGTTTGCTATCGGCCAAACCTCATGGGGACCGACTGGTTTTTGCGCGGTAGCCAATCAAGAGTTGGCCGAAAGCTTGGTGGCGCAAGCTAAAGCAAAATTCTCGGCGATTGATAAATTGAGCTTTGTGATTGCCAGTGTCAGAAATGACGGCGGCAGTGTTGTTGCTGTGTAAATCACAAAGCCATCTGTGAACCTGTTAGGCCGGTAAATTTGTTCATATTCATTTCAAAACTGGAACTATTACTATGAATGCACAAGAACGCGATCAACTTAATCAACTGCTTAAACAATTAAGCGAAGTTAAATTAGCCGCTAAGGATGAAGAAGCCCAAGCATTGATTAACGAGGCGGCTGCTCGGCAACCGGATGCTGCGTATTTATTGGTGCAGCGGACCATGTTGCTGGAACAGGCGCTCAATAGCGCTAAAACCCGCATCGACGAATTGCAGAACCAGCTGCAAAAAAACCAAGCAGTCCAGAGCAACAGTTTTCTCTCCAACGACCCTTGGGCGCAGGCGAGCAAAGCAGGCCCGGTGCCCGGTGCTAATAACTATCAAATACCAAGAGAGGCTCCACAAACTCAGCCAGCGGCGCCTGCATTTGGCGGTGGCTCGAGTAGTTTTCTCGGCAATGTCGCGACGACTGCCGCGGGTGTCGTCGCCGGGTCGTTTTTGTTTCAAGGTATTGGCAGTTTGTTGGGTCATCATTCCGGCGGCTTTGGGCAACAAGGGCTTGGCGAACATGCGCCCGAGCAAACCGTTATCAACAACTATTACGGTGATGATGCCAAACAGCTGGCCGATAATAACCAGCACGACAATGGTCAACACGACAATGGTCAACACTATAACAACCAGCACAATGATCATGTCGCCAGCAATGACGATTACAACTTTCAAGACGATAGCGACACTTTTCAGGACGACAGTGACGATTCCGGCTGGGCTTAAGCAATGGTTAGCGGTGCATTTAACCTTGCCGCTGTCTCGCTAAGGCCCATTGCACATGTTCTTTAACGAGTTCAGAAGGGTGTTCGAGTTTGTTTGTTAATGCGTCAATAACGAGTGTTGAAGCTGGCGCATTACCCAAGGCTACAGCAATATTTCTTAACCAGCGTTCATAGCCGATCCGCCGAATTGCCGAGCCTTCGGTTTTAGCTAAAAATTCACTTTCAGTCCAGGCAAATACTTCCAACAATTGCCGACTATTGAGCCGATGCCGGGGATGAAAATCGCCTTCGGCAGTCGGCTTGGCAAAGCGATTCCAGGGGCAGACCAGCTGGCAATCATCACAACCGTAAATACGATTGCCGATTAGCGGTCTTAAGTCTTCCGGGATGCTGCCATGCAGTTCAATCGTCAGATAAGACACGCAACGCCGGGCATCGACTTGATACGGTGCAACAATGGCCTGGGTCGGGCAAATAGCCAGGCAGGCTGAGCAACCACCGCAATGGTTGCTTGCCGGTTGATCGACCGGAAGCGGCAGGTCGGTATAAATTTCCCCCAAAAAAAACCACGAACCGGCTTTACGGTTGATGACGTTGGAATGCTTGCCGATCCAGCCTAAGCCCGCTTTTTCAGCCAGCGCTTTTTCCAATACCGGCGCACTATCAACAAAAGCCCGATAACCGAATGGGCCGACGTCAGCGGCTATTTTTTCCGCCAGCTTTTGTAAGCGGTTACGCATTAGTTTGTGATAATCACGGCCCAGCGCATAGCGGGAAATGTAGGCCTCAGCAGGTTTCATCAAGGCTTGTTCCATAGCCGGCTTGCTGTCCGTTTGGTAATCCATGCGCACGGAAATCACCCTGATTGTGCCGGGATGCAATAGTGCAGGGCGGCTGCGCTTAAGGCCATGGCGCTGCATGTAGTCCATGTCGCCATGAAAATTGTTATTCAACCAATCGTGCAGATGACCTTCTGCGTCCGACAAATCCGTATCGGTAATGCCCACTTGCTGAAAGCCCAGTTCCTGTCCCCATTGTTTGATTTGCAAGGCTAAGGCTTGCAGTGTTTGATTGTTGCGGGTGTCCATAGTGGATGACAGGAATATAATGTTAGCTCGAGTAAATAAGCGATAACCATACCATGCAAAACCTACCGATAAAACTCTACAGAGCCGCTCAAGCCAGGGAGCTGGATCGCCTTGCTATTGAAGAATATGGCATTCCGGGCATTAAATTGATGAGCCGGGCGGGGAAGGCGTTATTTCAATCCTTGCAACAACACTGGCCGCAGGCGCGTTCAATAGCAGTTTTTTGCGGTGCCGGTAATAATGCTGGTGATGGTTATATCGTCGCGCGATTGGCTTTAATTGCCGGTTATAGCGTTTGTGTTTATGCAGTGTCGGACCCTGAGCAACTTAAAGGCGATGCGCGTACTGCTTGGCAACAATATCTTGAGGTTGACGGTAGAGTGCTGCCTTTTCAAGCTAAGTTGGCAATTAACACTGAAGTTGTTGTCGATGCCCTGCTGGGTACAGGCTTGGATAGGGCGGTTTCCGGGCTTTATGCTGATGCTATTGCTACCATAAATGCCAGTGCCGCTAAAGTAGTGGCAGTCGATATTCCTTCGGGGTTACATGCCGATACCGGCCATGTGTTGGGCGATGCTGTTGTTGCCGATGTGACAGTGACTTTTATCGCTCTTAAGCAAGGCTTGTTTACCGGCTTGGCGGCAGAGGTTTGCGGCGAGATTGAATATGCTTCATTGGCTGTGCCGGAGGCTGTGTTTAGCCAAGTGCTGGCATCTGCAACGAGGGTTCTTTATCAGTCGATGTCGCCGCGTAAGCGTTGTGCGCACAAAGGTAATAACGGCCATGTGTTGATCATTGGTGGCGACAAGGGTTATTCAGGGGCGGCCAGATTGGCTGGAGAGGCGGCGTTGCGTGTGGGTGCCGGACTGGTCAGTGTGGCGACGCGCGCCGAACATGCCGGATTGATGAATTTGAATCGGCCTGAATTAATGTGTCAAGGCGTCGAAAATGCCGATCAGTTGTTGCCGTTGCTGGAAAAGGCCGGTGTTATTGTGCTTGGCCCCGGCTTAGGGCAGTCTGGTTGGTCAAAAGAGCTATTTCGGGCGGCTATAGAGTCAGCTAAGCCGATGGTGATTGACGCCGATGGCCTGAATCTATTGGCAGTTTCACCATCATATAATGACAATCGAGTGCTGACACCTCATCCCGGCGAAGCGGCGCGCTTGCTAAGCTGCTCGACAGCCGACATTCAGCAAGACCGTTTTACTGCGGCGGTAGCTATTCAAGCCAAATATGGCGGAGTCGCTATTGTGAAAGGTGCCGGTACCGTGATCGCCTCTGAACATGAGCTGGCTGTTGTCAACACCGGCAATCCGGGCATGGGGTCGGGCGGCATGGGCGACGTGTTGGCTGGTGTGATTGGTGGATTGCTGGCGCAAGGTCTGTCGTTACAACAGGCCGCGCAACAAGGGGTTTATATTCACGGCCTAGCGGCTGATAAAGCGGCGCTGCAAGACGGTGAGCGCGGTCTGCTGGCCAGCGATTTAATGTCTTATCTTAGAATTTTGGTTAATTGATGAAACGATATTTAGAAGATACCGCGGCTACCGAACAGTTCGGGCAGGAGTTGTGGGAAAAATTGCCGTCAAAGTGTGTGGTGTTTTTACACGGCGAGCTGGGAGCAGGCAAAACTACGTTGGTGCGCGGTTTTTTAAGAGCAGCGGGCCACACCGGTGCGGTTAAAAGTCCGACTTACAATTTGGTGGAAGAGTACCAAGTGCATGACCGCAAAATCTTTCATTTTGATTTGTATCGCGTTGCAGATCCGGAAGAGCTTGAATGGATCGGCATCCGCGATTATTTGGCGCAAGACTGCGTATGTTTTATTGAATGGTCGGAAATGGGCCAAGGTTTTTTGCCAAAGCCCGATATGGAAATTACGTTGCTGGTTCAAGGTGAAGGGCGTGAATTGCTAATGGACAGCCATTAGCAACAGCATTTAAACCACCCGATCAGGCAACGGTTCACCGGCAAAGAAAGCGGCAAGATTGGCTAACACTTTTTCACCCATGGCTGTGCGTGTGCCCAAAGTGGCACTGCCCAAATGAGGCAGTAAAGACACATTTTCCAGTGTTAAAAAACCCTCCGGAACGTTCGGCTCACCTTCGTAAACATCAAGACCGGCACCGCGAATGGTGTTGTTTTTAAGTGCCTCAATCAATGCTTCACTGTCCACGACATCACCGCGTGCGGTATTGATCAGGTGGGCGGTCGGTTTCATCAGTTTGAGTCGCTCGGCATTAATTAGATATTTGGTGGCTGCGCCTCCGGGACAATGCAGCGAGACAAAATCAGAGACTTTCAGAAGATCTTCAACCGATTGGCAGCGGGTGGCATTTAGGTCTTCAACGACATACTCATTGGCAGGACTGGGGTTGAAGTACACAATTTTCATCCCGAAGCCGTGGTGGGCTTTTTTGGCCATGGCTTGGGCGATACGGCCAAAGCCGATCAGCCCTAGCGTGGCGCCGGTAACATCGGTGCTCAGCATGTGTGTCGGGCACCAGCCGGTCCATTTTTGCGCGCGTACCAAACGATCACCTTCGGCGCCGCGTCGTGCTGACATCAATAATAAAGTCATCGCCACATCGGCCGTGCTGTGGGTTAACACGCCGGGGGTGTTAGTGATGATTAAGCCTTGCTGCTTGGCGGCGTCAACATCAATGTGGTTGTAACCGACGCCGAAATTGCCGAGAATTTTGCAGCGCTTGTCTTCAACGTTGATGACATCGGCTGGAAATGAATCGCAAACAGTTGGACAGACGGCATCATAATTTTGCAACGCTTGTTTAAATTCGTCGGCCGTCAATGGGCGGTCATCTTCATTAAGCGTAACGTCATAAAGAGTTTTGAGTTTGGCTTCAACCGCGGCAGGCCAACGACGGGTGATAAAAACTTTAGGTTTGCTCATGGGGGCGTTTCTCCATGTGTAGATTTATGATGGGTTTCGTTATCTACGATAAATAAAAAAGGCCCAGGGCAAAAAAGCTAAGCCTTTTCGCCCTGGGCCTTGTTTTGCAAGTTAGTGCTTACTATTTTGCAGTAGCGCGATAGTATTCAATCGCTGCCGCAACGCCACTGCCTGGCTTTATGTCAATGCCGCTGTCCAGCAACGCCATTTCTACACCGGCAATAGCGCCCAGCAAAGAAACATCATTCATATCGCCGACATGGCCG
>JAUYMX010000426.1 GCA_030699345.1 Methylococcaceae bacterium | reverse complement strand
TTCCGTTTTTAATTTTATTGCCCGTTTGTAAATAGTTGATTTTTTAAGCATAAAAAAGCTGTTTCTTGAGAGATTTAGGCAAGCTGTAGGTGCGAATTCATTCGCACTATGCGGATAAATCCGCACCTACCCGGTCTTGCCTAGTCGTCAAAAATAGGGAACCTCGAAAAACCCTGCACATCGATAAACTCAGTACCCACAGGGCATAAATGCGAACGGTGTCTTAAAAATCAAGGAGTTCCGTTTTTAATTTTATTGCCCGCTTGTAAATAGTTGATTTTATAAGCATAAAAAAGCTGTTTCTTGAGAACTTGTCGAACCGTGATCGGAATGGGTTTTTCGAGGCTCCCTTTACATGAGCCGCTACTTTACTGGTTTCCAGGCATGGCATCTTAAATTCACATGCTCGGAATAATGACGGTTTTTTCGGCCAATTCCTGCAATATTTGCAAGCCCGCGCTGACGAGCAACTGCGGATTGGGGTGTTGTAGCTCTTCGGCGATTTGCTGTAGGGCTGTTGCTGTTTGTACGCCCTCGTTTTGCTCGATGATTTCCAGCAGGCGGTAGGTCATCGGGGTGATTTCGATAAAATTAACGTCATCGTCAGGGTCGCGATATACCACAAGGAAAGTCGGCTGGGCGGGTGGCTGTTCCGGCAAAAAACCGGGCGCTATTTTATGCACCGGGTATTGATAGGCCAGTGACCAGGCTAGCGGTGACAGTTTTACGTTTGCCTGCAGCAGGTTGTTAGGAATTGGGGCCGGTGTCACTTCGTCTTTGGCTATCGATAACGCCATTTCCACCCATTCGTAATGTGCCAGTTCCAGCATGAACGGAAAATCGTCCGGGTGTTGCCGTTCGTTTTCCAAATAAGCCAAAAACTCTTCGGGGATTTCAGAAAAATAGGGCGATTGGTTGGTATGTTTGGCAAAAAAATCTTCAGCCAGTTCAGTCCATTGCGAATCGCTAAGCAGTTTTCTGAGTACCGGGAAGTTAGCGGCCAAAAAACTGTCGATATTGTTGTAAAACAGCTGCCGGTACATTGCCATGCGTTCCGGCTGAACGTCGGCAGGTGCAGGATTTCTATGGGGATTTCTTATATAAGCGGCAAACTCTTGCTGTTTAGCTTTAAAGTCGGCGTTCATATATTCAGGCGGATTGCTTGGCATGTTGCGCACCCCAGGCCGTCTGTATGGCATTGATGGTGTTAACTTCGCGCAGCAGCTCGGCCATTTCGGGAATATTAAAATCCCGTTCCAATAACGTCGGAAATACGCCGTAAAGCTCATAAGCCTTGCCCAACAAAAGCCATACCGGATCGATAATCGCAGCACCGTGGGTATCGACTAGAAAATCATCAGCTTCCACATAATGCCCTGCGATATGCGCGTAAGCAATGCGCTTGGCGGGGATGGCTTTTAAAAAGGCTTCGGCATCGTAGCCGTGATTAACGCTGTTAACGTAAATGTTGTTGATGTCGATTAGGATGTCGCAATCGGCTTCTTCGACCACGGCATTAAAAAAGTCGATTTCCGCCATTTCCTGGCCTGGGGCCGCGTAATACGAGACATTTTCGATGGCGATTTTTTGCTCCAGAATATCTTGCACTTGCCGGATGCGCGCCGCGACATGGCTGACTGCGTCGCTAGTACAAGGAATCGGCATCAAGTCATATAAATGTCCATCATTGCTGCAGTAACTTAAATGCTCGCTGTACAGCTTGATCTGGTGCTCGGCCATAAAGGCTTTCACGTCGCGCACCAGTTTCACGTCCAGCGGATCAGTGCTGCCCAGCGACAAAGATAAGCCGTGACAAATAAAATCAAATCGCTCGGTCATCGCACGAAAGCGTTTGCCTAATTTGCCGCCGATGGTGATCCAGTTTTCCGGAGCAACTTCGTAAAAGCCGACTTCTTGCGGCGGCGCGTCAACCACTTGCGCCAAAATAGAACGGCTAAGGCCTAAACCGCCGCCGTTAATTAGGAAAGGAGTTGTGTCCATAAGAACACCGGTGTGGGAGTGGAAAGTGAGGGCATGATCACCATGCCCTCTTAAGCAGCTAAGCAGTGACTCTGCCGGTTATTTTTTAGGAACGTAAGGAATGACTTTGATTAATGATTTATCTAAACCGTATTTGTCATGATGCTCATCAGTTTTGCCTGCGGCTTGAGCCGGGCTGATTTTGGTTTGACCATCGTCTTTAGTGCCGACTGAAGCACCACATGCACCGTCTTTACCTTTCATCATCGCGCCGCAACTGTGTTCCATGCCCGGCTTCATTTTGTCGCCTTGCATCATTGCGCCGCACATGCCTTCACCACATGAACCTTCAGTGGTTTTAGCTGCGGGTTTCTCGGCAGGTTTGCTTTCTGCAGCGGCTGCATGAGCATCGTGACCTGATGCAGCACTTGGAGCGGCTTTAGCTTCGTCTTTGCCGGAAGCTTCGGTTGCACCGCAAGCGCCTTCTTTACCTTTCATCATGGCACCACATGAAGCTTCCATGCCGGGTTTCATTTTGCCGCCTTGCATCATCGCGCCGCACATGCCTTCGCCGCAGGACATTTCTGCAGCTTTGTCGGCAGCAGGGGCAGCTGCGGGTTTATCCGCGGCTTTTGTTGGCTTGCCTGCACAAGCACCTTCCGGCGCTTTGGATTTTGTCATGTCCATGTTAGCGCCGCAGGCCATTTCAGCCGCGGCGACTTGCATGTAACCGGAAGATAATTCGCTTAAACCAAAAGGATTGGTTTCAGCATAGGCCGGGCTTGCAGCGAGGGTTGAGATAAATGCAGCACCCATTGCTGCTGCTAAAGGGGATTTGTTGATTTTTTTCACGTTAATTCCTCACTTACTTATTATGAAATGCAATGACACCAGCTTTTGAACACTGCTTATGATACCAAAGAGATGTATTAATCGATGAAACCATCTTAATAAAAACAAACTCTTAGTTTTTAGGGGACTTGTTTTTCCTTGAATTCACACAACTCAGCAATTATGCACTCTGGGCAACGTGGTTTCCTTGCTATGCAGGTGTACCGACCATGCAAAATCAATAAGTGATGAGCGTCTTTTTTGTACTTCGCATTTACCAATTTATCTAGCTTACGTTCCACGTCAAGCACAGTTTTACCCGGTGCCAAGCCGGTACGATTGGATACTCTGAAGATATGCGTATCCACAGCAATCACCGGATGCCCAAAGGCGGTATTAAGGATGACATTGGCGGTTTTCCTGCCCACCCCAGCCAGTGCTTCCAACTGATCACGAGTTGTCGGCACTTGTCCTTGATGATTATCTAACAGTTGTTGGCAGAGGGTAATAATGTGGGCGGCCTTGCTGTTAAACAAGCCGATCGTCTTAATATATTCCTTCAGCCCAGTCTCACCCAATGCCAGGATGGTTTGCGGTGTATTGGCAACGGGAAACAACTTGGCGGTCGCTTTGTTGACGCCTTTGTCGGTCGCTTGCGCCGACAATACCACTGCAATCAGTAACTCAAACGGCGTGCTGTAATTTAATTCCGTTTTAGGGTCTGGGTGTGCGTGTGCTAAACGTTCAAAAATTGCCAAGCGTTTTTCGGCATTCATTACTCAACCTGCCGCTTTTAACTTGAGCAAGGCCGCCTTTTTTTGCCGCGCACGTTCGAGATTTTCAGCTTCTTCCCGTTGCTTGCGAAGATTACGCGCCTCATAACGCCGCTTGGCCAATTGCGCGCGGGCCGTTTTTTCTACTGCGGAAAGCGGCTCCGGTAATGGCTGCATGACAATGCAATCAACCGGACACGGTGCGATACACAATTCACAGCCGGTGCATTCTGAGGCAATGACGGTGTGCATATATTTTGCCGCACCCAAAATAGCATCGACAGGGCAGGCGGCGATGCATTTAGTACAACCGATGCAGTCTTCTTCGATGATAAAGGCAACGCTCTTGGGCTTATGTTCGCCGAAGGCCGGATTAAGTGGCTTGGGGCTGACATTCAGCAACTGCGCCAAGGCAACGATTCCTTCATCACCGCCGGGTGGGCATTGATTGATGTCGGCGGTCCCGGAAGCTATCGCTTCGGCATAAGGGCGGCAGCCGTTATAACCGCATTGACCACATTGGGTTTGCGGCAGGATATTATTGATTTGCTCGATCACTGTATCTTTTAAACTTGGACTGTGCTGAGAAAACACAAGTAATTTCTGGTTGAATGCAGGATTTTTGGAGAAAAGGTATGGGGCTTAGCGCTTTTTTAGTAGTTCAGCTATTTGACTGATCAACTGTGAAGCTGAATCTGCAATGGGGCTAATAACAGCAGGGGTGTTTTCGCTTTCGGTATCATTTTGTTCATAAAAAGAAAATCTCATAACGGCAATATCTACGGTAGAGCCAACTGCTGAT
>JAUYMX010000424.1 GCA_030699345.1 Methylococcaceae bacterium | reverse complement strand
TCCCGTCCCCATAAAAACGTCCATCATTTGCCGAGCGGCAACTGGATTCAGAGCAAACAGCAGAACGCCGGCGGTGGGTTTGTCGAGCCGGTGGACAGGAAACACTTTTTGCCCCAGCTGATCGCGCAGCATTTGCACGGCAAATTGGGTTTCATGCCGGTCAATTTCAGATCGATGCACCAGCAATCCAGCCGGTTTATTGACAGCGACCAGTTGCTCGTCTTGATACAAGATGTCCATAAAGATTGCTTAGTTGTTGGCAAGGTGGCTGTAAAAAACTTAAAAGTATGACGTCTGCAGGAAATCAATTGCGTTATTCACAAGATTCAGCTGCCTACCGATGGCGTCATTATAAGGCAATAGCGGCGCCATTATTTCTATTGCCAGCCAATCCCCTTTAACAGTTGATTGAGCGTTTCAAACCATTAGTGACCTGAATTTTTGTTTCTTTGACTTGAAGAGTAGGCGTCTTCTAACTGTTTAGTGGTTTGTTGGTCGATTAACAGCGTTGCAAGCCGATCCAATTTTACGTTTAAATCCGCAACATATTGTCTGAGTTGATTGAGTTCTTCTTGTACGCCACGCGTATTTTCATGAATATGTTGAAAATGAATTTGAAAATAGCGAGTTAGCGGGAATTCAGCGGCAGGGTTGTCTTGCCGCGATATTTTAAATTCGGTGGTTTTATTTACTGGTTGTTCTTGTAAAAGTTTTAATGTGCTCATTTAGGGTCTCGATCATAAAACGGAGAAGAGTTAATAACGCCAAGGTCTTCGTCTTAATAATTTCTTAATGACTGACTAACGTTTGGAATAGTGTGTCGCATTAGGGTGATGGTTGGTTTCAAACCGGAACCGCATCGAAAGCTATCCGACACGGCAATAGGTTTGAGTTTTACGTACGTGAATTAGTGACTAAGCATGTATTGACTGATCATCATTAATTCAGCATCCGACAATTGCGGAAAGCCGGGCATTTTCATACTATCGGGACGTTTTTTTCCTGGTGATTTGGTCCAGGCGACAATACCCGCAGGGTCGTTGGCATAAATTGCGTTGATCTCCTCAAGTGCCGGTCCGACCGTGGGCAGCGTGGCGTGGTGGCAAGCCGCGCAGTTTTGGTTAAATGCCGTGGCGCCGGGGAGAGCAATATCCGTTTCTTTCGCTTTTATTGCTGCCAGTTGAGCTTCTTCACTGGCTTCTTTAACTGCAGCCTGATAGTTGATGGTTTTTTCAGCAATTGCTGCTTTGTGATCCTCTAAGGCGTTTTCCCGGTAATCATGCCTGGCGATGCCCATAACGATGGCGGCACAGGCAAAACAGGTGAGTATCTGTTTAAAGTTGTCATCAAGCAGATGGCCGGGGCGCGTCAGGTTTTGCCACATCCACCAAATTGCCGGTAGCACGACGAGGCCGCCTAGCATTAGTAACACAGTAAATTCCCAGCTCATACCTTGCGCCGGTAAAGATACAAATACCATCAGCCCGGTCAGAATTTGAAAAATGGTGGCACCAAAGGCAAACGCATAAAAGAAGCGGCGCACGTCGATCACCCGCAATTCGCTGAATTGGACTTCAACCCGAAATGTTTTACGCCCGCTCCACCAGACAAAAAATAGCGAGCTGAATAGCACGGTGGCCGAGACAAAATGCAGATAGCGCAGCAACACATTGGGCAGCAGCATTGCTGAAAAGAAGCCTGTAACCTTCGGCCAATACTCAGGGAACAACATGAGATTGACATTAGTCATGAATATCAATGGGATAACTAGAAACAGAACTGTTTCTAACGCGGCAATACCAATGTGCAATTCGGGGATGTTGAGAAAGTGATTCCACCAGAACTTATGTGCGTAAGCCAGTAAAAACGCCAGCGTCACCAGCGGAATCACCGCCATCCACATATCACCTATCAAGGCGCTGGAAGCGTAAAACTGCGGTGCGTAGAGGGTATTGATAATTAACAATGGAGCAACGCCCATGACTACGGCAAGACTCTTATTGACCGTCACCGTCTGCATGATGCGATAGGCCAGTTTTTCATAATCAGGTGTTTTCAAGCCCCTGATTTGACAGACCAGACTGAACATGGAGCCGCCGATCATTAAATGCACAAATAGGATGTGTACCAAAAATACCGCAATCAGTAAGATTTCCAGCAATCCTTCCGGAGCAGGTAACGGTAATGGAATGTCGCGAGGGATGGGGGCGGTCATTATTGTTGTTCTCCGTGTGGGTTGGCCAGATTGGGCAGGGTGCCGTAAACGGTCGAGGCTGAAATTTTGTCAGGTATGGGAATACCGTTGGTTTGTGCGCCGTTAAACGCGGTTGCCCGTTTTTGCTGAGAGGCGAGGTAGACGGAAAGGGCGTCGAGTTCGGCTTTGTTACCTGGAAACGGCGGCATGAAATAACGCGCGCCGTGCATGTTTTCGATGTAAGCGGCAATTACCTCGGGCTGCCATGGCTTATCGCCGTACATGGTTTTCAGCTGACCGCGAATGCTGTTAATGCCGTTGACGGTATGGCAACGGGTGCAGGTTTGTTCGAATACCTCGCGACCGGCGGCGACTTTGTTATCGGCGGTCACTTCGCGAATGCCGGCATAAGTGGCATGTTGCAGAATGCCGTCGCGTTGCAATAACGGGTAATCTTCCACTCGAATGCCGTTGGCGTACATGTAGTTACCGATAATGAAAGGTTTGCGGATAAACTCCCGCACCCGCTCAAACTGGCCCAGCATCGCAAACAGCAATAACACCGAAGCCAGGTATTTGGCGCCATGCACTTGTCCGGGATGCCTGATCGATGACCACAATACCCAGCCGACAAACGATAAGCCGATCGTCAACAACCACTTTAAACTGCTGTTCCAGCTGACATATTCTTGTGTGGTTACGGCGACGGGGATATTGGCCAGCATGTGTTGGGGAATAACCTGGTAGTACCAAACCGAGGCGATAATCAGCGCCAGCATCCAGATGCCCGACCAACTCGATATGGCGCGTAACACCGTCGTGCGAAAGGGAAGATCATTACGGGTGAACAGGTAGGTCAGGCAGATCATGGTCATGCCGCCCATTACCATCGCCAACGTGGTTCGGAACGCTAACTGTGGAAAATACATAGGATTGAGTACGCCGGAAATCAGCGTGCGTTCGCTCATCCAATTGCCCGGATCCATCATAAAGCCAAGAATGGCGACGATAATGGCCATGGTAATCCAGGAGAAAATGGCCAGGAAAATGCCTAAACGCAGGTGTTTTAACTTGGCTTCCGGGGTGCGTCCGGAAGATTGCCAGCTTAAAAAGTAGGCCATGATCAGGCTGACTTCAGCCACAAATACAATCCATTCGACAAACCAGCCCCAGAAAAATACCCGGATCAAGCTGCCGATGGCGGCAGGATTGATCAGCGATGCCGAAAACCAGATACCGACACCGGTTAATGCGCCGACCGTGGTGGTAATGATGAAGATGACTTTTAACAGTCGGTATGCCAGTCTGTCCCAACGTGGATCCTTAGTGCGAATGCCGGAAAGCTCCAGCAAGGCAATCACCGGCAGCGCACCGACAGCGAGTGCATGATTGATGATGACATGCAAAATCGCATCGACCGCAATCAGCATGCGATTGCCGATAAAGTCGATATGAAAAATGGGAAAATCCATAAATACCTCTAGGTTAGACAGATGACTTAGTTCATTGTCATGACATGGAAATATGAAAAATTACCGGCGGCATGACAACACTGGAGAACTAAGCAGTAGCCGTGCCATAAATTATGGGCCAACAAAGATGTACGCCGAAAGTGACGAATTTAGCGGGATGACGTTGTGTTGGTTAAAGTTACGAGCTATGTGCTTTGAAGAAGATGGTGCTGATTAGACGTCTAATAAAACGACACTAGCCATGATGTGAACAGTTTGAGATGATTTTTTCCCGGCTTATTTGGTGCTAACCTGCAGCCGGGCCAACTGATTTTTAGACGTCAATGCCATAGAGAGAAGGCATGAAATTGCTGGAAACGCAACGATATCTCCACTATAAACGGCGTTGAATCTTCTGCATTTATGCAGCCGAAGGTTTACGTGTTCCTATACCTAACAATACGACCAGACTTGACCACAGCATAATAGGGACAAGCCAAAACCATTGTTGGTAGAAGGTGACGGGCGGGGTTTTAAGGTAGGGCACTTCATAAACGCCTGTCCACGGTTGATGGATGGGTGACCGCTCCAGGATTTCTCCTGATGCCAGAGATACCGTGGAAATGCCGGTGTTGGTTACTCGTAATACCGGCCTGCGGAATTCAACGCCACGTGCCAGGGTCATGTACATGTGTTGATAAGGTTCTTGCCAGGTGCCATACCAGGAATCATTAGTGACATTAACGATAAATTGCGCGCCCAAGTTAGATAAGTCACGCGAGAATTTTGGAAAAAGACTTTCGTAACAGATTTGTGGGCCCATTTGATAGCCGTTCCATTTCAGTAGGGTAGTCGGACCGGGGCCTCGAGCGAAGTGACCTGTGGCAGGTAGCCAGTCGCGAATTGCGGGAAACCATTGCTCACCGGGGATATATTCACCAAAGGCCAATAAT
>JAUYMX010000422.1 GCA_030699345.1 Methylococcaceae bacterium | reverse complement strand
AGCATATTCATGGCGGCCTATATCCTGGTGGTCTGCTGCGTTCTGTTAGGAACATTGGTATGCATTAACAGCAACCGCTCACAAACCTGGCAATCATTAAAGACTGCAGGCGTAATAGTTGCGCAGGCTATTCCTATGACCATTGTGATATTCATCTTATTCCCTCGGGTTGAAGCCCCAAAGTGGATGTATTTTAACGACAAGCATCAAGCCAGAACCGGCCTAAGTGATAATATGGAACCCGGCGCCATCAGTAACCTAGCGATGTCTGATGAATTAGTGTTCCGGGTACAATTTACCGGCATCATACCGCCATCCGCCCAACGTTATTGGCGCGGCCCCGTGCTAACTCACACCGACGGCAAACGCTGGACGCAAAATAAAAATGCTCTGAGCCAACCAATAGACCAGCCGACATTCACCGGCAACGCTTACCAATACACCTTATTAATGGAACCACAGGATAAAAACTGGGTATTTGCACTGGATTTGCCCGCCGATGTTGCCGCCCCGCTGCGCCGCAACAGCCATTATCAGCTAGTGACATCTACCAACCCGGATAAACGCACGGAATACCGCATCACCTCATATCCGACCTACAACACCGGCACCCTCACCAAAGATGAATACCAAGAAGCCACGCAATTACCAGGCCCGGCTTCCGCCAACGTTACCCAACTGGTTCAACGCTTACATGGCTTTGATAGATCACCCGACATTTTCATTAAGCAGCTGTTAAACCATTTCAAAACTGAAGATTTTTACTACACCCTGACCCCGCCATTAATGCAAGAGAACCCCATCGAACAGTTTCTTTTTGAATCTCATCGGGGCTTTTGCGAGCATTACGCAACCGCCTTCGTCTATTTGATGCGCATCGCCCACATCCCCGCGCGCGAGGTCACCGGCTATCAGGGCGGCGAACTTAATCAGGTCGGCAATTTTTTAGACATAAAACAAGCCTACGCGCACGCCTGGGCTGAAGTCTGGCTGGATCAGCGCGGCTGGGTCAGAGTCGATCCCACCGCCGCTATCGCCCCGGAGAGAATCGAACAAAACATCAATATTGATCAACAAATCGCCAGCGGCATTATCAGCTTTACGCCTAACTCGGCGTCGGCGGCGGTCGACTGGTTAAAAAACGCCAGGCAATTATGGGGCAATGTTGATTATCAATGGCAACGCTGGGTCATCAATTACGACAACAAAAATCAAAGTAAGTTTTTATCGTCATTTGGGATTAGCGACCTAAAGACCATGATTTACTGGATGGCAGGCATCATCGGCGTGATAACGGCGCTGCTTAGCTGGCTGCTGTTAAGAAATCCCGGCAAAACCAACGATCCGGCGTTACGAGCATACCAACGTTTTTGTATACAACTAGCCAAGAACGGGCTAATAAGAACACCGGGAGAAGGCCCCAAAGATTTTGCTGCTCGTGCTAAAAAAGCATTACCAAAACAAGCCGCACACATTGATCAAATCACGCGACTATTCATAAAGTTGCGTTACGGCAAAAAACCCGACAAGGATGATTTACGCCGTCTTACCAGCTTGATTGCTGCGTTTAATCACAAAAACTAAGCTATAAAAAAAGCCCTAAGTGAATGCACATCAAGGGCTTTTCAAGAGGCTACTTTTTTCGTGTGCTAGCTCTAAATCACGCGTTTTTACGCAGTCTAAAAATTAAGGCACTCATCGCAGAAGCAAACAGCCAGAATGTTGCCGGTACCGGCACAGCGGTCACCTGATAGCTATCGATCACACCAAAACCTCTAAATACATTTGTAATAGAGCCATCATCGCTAAATGTGTCTTTAAATACGTTAAAACCTAAAAATCGTGGTGACGCAGAACCAAAAAGATTTTGATACGTTGCAGTTTCCAAACTATCCACTGAAAAAGTATCGGCATCAACCATAGCAAATACACTAATTCCCGTTGCGCTGAGAAGAACAGGCTCAGAAACGGTAGTTGTAGAGGGAACGAAGATCCCCGAAACAGGATCTGGCACATAAGTTGTGACTTCGCGGTCAACATATTTAACATCACTCACAAAACCACTAAGTCCCACTTGATCATAAGTCCCTGGCTGAACGGAGATGTTTACGCCAGCACCATTTATCATTGACTGAGTAAGCACAAGATCATCCCAAGCATGGACAGTTAGATTATTGACCACATTAACTTGGTGCCCACTGAAATTGGCAGTTGCCGAAGCATTATTTTGATAATAAAAAGATTTTTTGTAACTATTCAGTCTCTTGATCGAGCCGTCATGCGTAGGCTGGATAAGCGCTAGCGCATCCGGCAAATGCGGTGGATGCGCGTTGCTTATCCACCCTACACAATAAACGCATAGCCTCTCTCAGATTAAAGACTGA
>JAUYMX010000306.1 GCA_030699345.1 Methylococcaceae bacterium | reverse complement strand
GTTGGCGATATGCACGATGTAACCCATTTTGTTGAGGACACGCAAAGCCACTTGTTGATTAACTAAGTTGTCTTCTGCCAATAAAATCAGCCGTTGTTGCGCCTGAGCATGATTAATGGGCGGGGGAATAGCTGCGCGTTCTGTCGGCGCAATTAATTCCGGTTCTACTTTGGCTAGTCCGTCAAGGTTGAGTAAGCTAACAATGGCATCAAATAATGCCGATTGTTTAACGGGTTTTACCAAAACAGCAGTGGCTCCTACATCGATTAAAGTGTTCTTTAGTGATAAATCGACTAGCGCTTGGCACACTAAAATTGGAAATGATTGCAGCCCAGGTTCTTTATGCACAGTGCTGATGGTGTGTAGTAAATCACTACCAGGCAACGGTTGCGTTAAGAGTAGTGCCAAGTACTCATCGCCAGCGATCTTCGCGTCATTAATCAGTTGACATATTTCCAGTAAACTTTCGGCGACATCAACGCGCAAGCCCCAAGCGTATAGATACATCAAATACAGGGCACGATTGCCAGCTTTGTCGCCAGCCAGTAAAAGTCGTTTCCCACGTAGTGAAGGGGTATTATCGGTGGTAGGGGCTGTAGGTGTTTGTGCTAGGTTTTTTGTGGCATTAACTGTAAACGGGATGCTAATCCAAAAAACAGATCCTTGTCCTTCATGACTTTCCATGCCAATTTCGCCGTCCATTAATTCCGCTAGATGCTTGCAAATAGAGAGGCCTAAGCCTGTGCCGCCGTATTTTCGGGTAGTTGAACTGTCAGCCTGAGCAAATGGCTGAAATAGTCGGCGTTGTGTTTCGCGAGTAATGCCAATGCCGTTATCGCTTACTTCCAGTCGAACCCGTACTTGCTGACTGTTGTGTGTTTCCAGTTTCGCTCTGGCGACAATATCGCCGTTGGTCGTAAATTTAATAGCGTTGCTGAGAAAATTGAGCAAAATTTGCCGTAATCTTGCTGGATCGCCTGTTAAGCGATTGGGTATGGCTGGGTCGACAAAACTCATCAGGGATAAGCCTTTTTCATAGGCTTTACTAGCTACCAGATCGACGCTGCCTTCCAGTACATGCTGTAAGGAAAACTCAATCTGTTCAATCTCCAGTCGCCCGGCTTCAATTTTAGAAAAATCTAAAATGTCGTTGATGATACCGAGTAAAGCGTTGGCGGAAATTTTGATGGTGTTGGCAAATTCCAATTGTTCTTCATTCATGGCAGTATCCAACAACAAATCAGTCATGCCGATAACGCCATTCAGCGGAGTGCGAATTTCATGGCTCATGGTGGATAAAAAGTCAGCCTTAATGCGGGCTGTTTCTTCCGCCGCTTCTTTCGCTTCGATTAGTTTGGTTTGAATTTGCTGCTGTACACCTGCGTCACGAAAAGTGACTACAGAACCAATCACTTGATCTTCGTCAAGTAACGGGGCACCGGTCACGCTGACCGGTAGTGCTAGACCATTTTTATTAAAGAAAACTTCATTTTCAGATCGATAGATCTGCTTATTCTTCATGGCCGTAGTGATTGGACATTCGGCTAATGCCAGTATCTGCCCATCAGGTCTGTGATGATGGATGGCATCATGTAGCAATTTGCCTTTAAGTTCTTCCAATCGCCAGCCCAGCAGCCGTTCGGCTTCAGGATTAAAGTAGGTAAGGTGGCCTTCCCTATCCAGGGTATAAATGGCGTCGCCCATATTGTCCATAATGGTGTGCAGCCATTCTTCTGACTTTAATGCGGCATGCTCCAGTAATTTTTGGGAGGTAATGTCGGTGCGCATGGAAATATATTTGATGGTATTTTCAGCGTTATCAGTGACCGGCACAATGGTTGTGCGTACCCAGTAATGTTCGCCTGTTTTTGAGCAATTACATAAGTCGCCCTGCCAAATTTTGCCATGACCAAGCGTATCCCACAGCTGTGCAAAAAACTCTTTGGGATGATAGCCGGAATTTATAATGCGATGAGATTGACCATATAATTCTTGAGGGCTGTAGCCTGTTATTTCGCAAAACATAGTGTTTGCATAAATAATTCGGCCCTTAGCATCGGTGATGCTGACACTGGCGTGTTGATTTAGCGCTTGTAGTTGTTGAGCAAGACGAGACTGTGCGGCGCTGATGCGCTTTTGGTGGCGCAATAGCAAAGGTAAAATGACGATGCAGGCAACGATACTTAAACAAAAG
>JAUYMX010000380.1 GCA_030699345.1 Methylococcaceae bacterium | reverse complement strand
TTTCAGGCCTGTTAGCCACCATGTTGTCTGAAGCGATTTTGTTTGCGCTGTATACCCAAGTGATGAACATGAACTACCGACCGTCACCCGGCTTGTGGCTGGTCGTTCCGTCGATTGGTGCATTGGCTGTAGGTTTAGCTGGATGCTGGGGCGTGCGAGATGTATTAAACAAACCGCCGCTTAATGTGTTAAGAAATCTGTGATCTGTATTTACCAGCCTGTATTCATATTTTATTAAGATAGCGTCAATTATATTGACCTAAACAAAACACAGAGGAACCGACAATGAAGAAATTAGCTCTAAGTATCGTCATCATCAGTAGCGCCTTGGCCTCCGGCTGTTACAGCTACGGTGGTTGGGAACCGACCGTCGATCCTTATAACGACCCCAATGCCTACCGTATCAACCAAGACACGGCAGAATGCAAAGAACTGGCAAGCCGTGCCTCAGGTGGCACCACAAAAGAAACCGCCATCGGCGCGGGTACCGGTGCGTTGCTGGGCGCTGCAGGTGGCGCGGTGGTCGGCGCATTTACCGGCAACCCGGGAGCAGGTGCGGCAATCGGCGCGGCGGCCGGTGGTTTGGGCGGCGGTGCCAAACAAGGTTTTTCGGCTGAAGACAAATATAAAAACGCTTTCAATTCCTGTATGAGAGGCCGTGGACACCGTCCGCTTTAATCCGCTTTTAAGTATGTTCTTAAGGCTGGCACAGCAATGTGTCAGCCTTTTTTATACCTAAATTAAAATCACAGCTCATCTAAGCGCTTGCGAATGCTGTCTGCTTGCATTTGCATTGCCTGCAATACTTCATCATCCATTTTCGCCAGTTGCCGGTAGACCATACCAATACGTGGATTTTTGCTAAGCCTGTCGGTATTACGCGCGAAAAAATCCCAATACAGCGCATTGAATGGACAAGCCCGCTCGCCGGTACGTAGTTTTTTATCGTAAAAACAACCTTTGCAATAGTCGCTCATGCGGTCAATGTAGGCGGCACTGCTTACATAAGGCTTAGTCGCCAGTAAGCCGCCATCGGCAAATTGACTC
>JAUYMX010000374.1 GCA_030699345.1 Methylococcaceae bacterium | reverse complement strand
CCGTTACTCTACCAGCAGCTTCTTTACTCACCGCAATAACATGCTTTATTTTGCTGAAAATTCTGCCTTTTTTTGCGTGGCTGTTATGAATGGTGCCGACTATTTTTCCCGACACATAGCGTTGTAATGTTGCCAAAACACTCACCGCCTTATTGGCTTGTCCATGGATAATATCGTAATTACCTTTACGCAAGATCGTCAGTAACTCCCAAAGCAACAAAGGATTGTATCGACTGCGGTTGAAATTTAAGGGGATAAGCTGCACCTTATCTGACAGATGTTGCTGCATTGCTATTGGCGCAATGAGGGTGACGTCTTCGGTTTTAGCCAATTCGTTGCATAGCTCAAACACATGCTTTTCAAGGCCGCCAGCACCAGCGCTTGCAACTATCTGGCAAATTTTCATATTTTTTTACGTTCGGAAGGCTGCAGTTCAAATAACCAGGCACAGGCAATAGCCGTCGCTAACCAGGCAATTTGGCTGTAAAAACTTCCATACAAAGAAACGTGTGTGTTGAATGGAAAAAAGGTAACTGCAATAGTAATTGCTGACCCTGCCTGTAACGGTGTCCATTGATGCCGATTTTTCCAAGCCAACCTGACCAACAAAACCGTGATCGTCAACAACCCTAGAAATCCTATTACCCCTGCTTCAACAAAAACTTCCAGCAGGAAAAAATGTGGGTGCATAGCACCAGTATCCTTGAATGGGTCATTAGGTCCCGCATAAGCTTGGTATTGATAACGAAAGCCCCTGACACCGACACCATTTAACGGGTTATCCTGCGCCATTTTGGCTGCTACTTCCCAAATCGGCAGACGCAAAGACGTTGCTTGATTAACAGACTCGTAATCACCGGCGAAAAGTTTACTGGCACTATCTATACGATCTTTAAATCCTGAATCTATTACGTATCCAGTGGTGCCAACTGCTATTGCACCAACGGTAAGCAAGACAAACATCAATATTGGTTTTTTAGCTGCGCTAAAGAATATATACCCGCTATAAAGTACTCCGGCGAGTAACAGCGCTATCCAACTGGCCCGGCTACCTGCCAAAAACAGAATCAATACACTTAAGAAGAACAGACTATAAAACAGATAGTTAGGCAAATAACGTTTAGTAAAAATCAGCACTAGCGTTAGAAACAGACTGAGAATAACCGGCAACGTTAAGTGATTAAACGGCCCCGCTAAGCGAGTACCGATGTAAGACCTGCCCAATAAATCTACGCCCATAATCCATTGCAACAAGCTATCCAACAGCCAGAGAGTCACTGTAAAACTGATCCCAAGCAATACCAAATTGCGGATTTTCGGCGATTTTAATAAATGAAGAATAAATAGCCCGGCAAAGAAAAAACGCAGGTATTTGAAACTAAATACAGCGGAATTCTTTAGAGTATCTGTGCCAATAACACTTATAAGCATTGGCAGCCATATTAAGGCAAATAGCACTGAAAAGAGCTGTGCAGATTGGTTGTTCAACAATTCCAACCTGGACTGATTCTTACAGATAAGTAGCAATCCACTTAGTGCCATCAATGCGGTTGATATTTCCACTACGCGACCAATCGGCAACAACGCAAAAGAAAGAATAACTAGACTGGTACCAACAAGCTCCATCTTTGAAAGTTGGAGAATTGCTGACCAACTAAAGTTGTCAGCAATTCTTTCAGACATTCACACGCCTCATTGTTGTAGTTTGACAGCGGTTAATGTTAAACCTCCGCACTATTCAACCAAAGATCATGCTTGTTACATAAACTTAATGCGTAAATTGTTCCTTGATAGTTTTCCAAGGTAAATGTGGATACCGGCTCTTTATCCTTAGAGGGATCAAACAAATACTCGTTTAAGAATTTGTAATCTTTATCAAGCAAAACGTGTTTGACTATATAGTGTTCATAGCCTTTAACTTCATGAGCAGTAATCACTTTAACAGTGACTTTACCATCCGCTTTCTCCACCT
>JAUYMX010000032.1 GCA_030699345.1 Methylococcaceae bacterium | reverse complement strand
GCAAAGACGTAAAAATTTACGTCAAATTTGAAGGCTTAAACCCTACCGGCTCGTTTAAAGATCGCGGCATGACTATGGCCGTGACCAAAGCGGTCGAGCAGGGCAGTCAAGCGATTATCTGCGCGTCTACCGGCAACACCTCGGCGGCTGCGGCGGCTTATGCGGTTCGCGCAGGCATTAAAGCGTTCGTATTGATTCCTGAAGGCAAAATCGCCCTGGGTAAATTGGCGCAAACTTTAATGTACGATGCCAAAATCATCCAAATCAACGGCAACTTTGATAGAGGCATGGCCTTAGTTAAAGAAGTCGCCGACCTTGCCCCGGTTACCATCGTAAACTCCATCAACCCATTCAGAATCGAAGGCCAAAAAACAGCAGCATTCGAAATCATTGATGAACTGGGCTTTGCACCTGATTACCACTGCTTGCCGGTCGGCAACGCGGGCAATATCACTGCCTATTGGAAAGGCTACAAAGAATATTCTACTTATGCCCCAGGCTTGCCTGCGGTTGTCCGTGGACGCCCAATCATGTGCGGTTATCAAGCCGCCGGTGCTGCGCCTTTTGTTGAGGGTGCTATGGTCGACAATCCTGAAACTGTCGCCACAGCTATTCGCATCGGCCATCCGCAATCCTGGGATTTGGCTTGGAATGTGCAAAAAGAATCCGGCGGTTGGTTTGATAAGTTCTCTGATGAAAAAATCCTGGCCGCGCAAAAAATGCTTTCCCAACACGAAGGCGTATTCTGTGAACCCGCCTCAGCCACGTCATTAGCGGGTGCGTTACACGACATCAGCACCGGCAAAATCCCAGAAGGCAGCACCATCGTCTGCACCCTGACCGGCAACGGCATCAAAGACCCAGACATCGCCATGCAACAATGCGCCGATGCCAAGCCGGTGACGATTGACGCTAGTCTGGATGCGGTTAAACGGGCTATTTTGGATAATATGTAATTGTCGTAGGGTACGCATTGCGTACCCTGCTTGACTGACGGGTATGAAATTAATTTTAGGTCGTGGTAAATATCTCTACTTACTTGAATTCACGTATTTATATTTTCAATATTTATTTAGACAGGCTAATGACGCAATGTTTTACGTCTATTAGGATGTCTAATTTACGTTAGAACACTCATCTCATGAATCCAGAAACCATCACTACATCTCAATTTTTTGGCCACTTTACAGCCAAGCATTGGGCCGCCGTTATCCCGACAATTTTCGCCGTTATTGGTGGGCTTACATATGGAGGCTATTGGGCAGGTCAGAGAGTAACGGAGTCCCAATCCCTTGCACAACAAGCAGATCTAAAGGCAACCAACGCGCAGATGCAAGCCAAGCTTGAAGTTACACAAGCACAAATCCAAACAGCATCGATTGCCTCTGTTCAAATGAAAGAGTTACTCGACCGATCACAGCGCACTATTGAGGAGAAATCCAGCGAAGTAGCAAAACTTACTGAAGCACTCGGCCGTTCAAATAATTGTGCGTTTGTTCATCAGCAAATTATCGATACGAAAACGGAATTGGAGAGCACGGGGTCAATGGTCATATTCAGCAACAGTCAGGAGTGGCAAGAAAAGCAAAATGCAAGGAAAGTAGCCCTTGAGCAACGTTTAAATGGTTACCAGCAACAGCTTGGCACTTGCAACAAGTGATCTCTCAAGAAGCTCATTTTAACTAGCTGAAATAGCTCACATTTTTAAGCTTCTTCTGGCACTGGCATAAACCCATCAAGCCGGGTAGGCTTTTTTGCCCACCGATTGCAACGGTTCAGTGAGTAAAAATAATTAAATAAACGCATTTTGGAGCAATCTTATGACTACTATCCAAGATATAGAACTAGCTGTTCAGCAATTACCCAAACAGGAATTAGCCGAATTTCGCCGATGGTTTGCTCAGTTTGATGAGGCTGCTTGGGATGCACAAATTGAAGCAGATGCTGGTGTAGGAAAGCTTGATGCATTGGCAGCTGAAGCGTTAGCTGAATATCACAATGGCTCGGCGCGAGAGCTTTGAAGCATTTTACCTCTTCTAAATTTTGGGAATATTTCGATGCTTTGCCTGCTAATATTCAACAGCAAACGCGAGAAAGCTATGAACTGCTAAAACAAAATCCCCGCCATCCTTCGTTACAATTTAAATCCATAAAAAGCGGCGCATTTCGTAGTGTTCGAGTTAGCTTGGGGTATCGCGCCCTGGGTGTTCCGGTTGATCAAGGTGTACAGTGGTTTTGGATCGGCAGTCATGCAGACTACGATAAATTGCTTTCCTAATCGGGGTAGTGTGCACATAGCTGCAAAAAGCGCCACGTAATTTCCCACCACATGCCACCTCACGCTAAAATGGCTCACAGAAAGCATGCCAGCCTACATTTTCGGCGTGTTACAAGGAGAATTTGTGAAGTGGCACTGGAACGAAGACGAACTGGAGATGCAGTGGTCATTATCGGTCGAGGAATCGGCATTGCTTCCTGGCCGCACCGATAGCGGCAGACTTGGATTTGCAATTCTATTGAAATTTTTTCAATTTCAAGGTTTCTTTCCCGACAGTAAAAAAGGCATACCGCACGAGATTGCAGTCTACCTTGCGCATGCAACCAATTCGGCGGTGGCAGATCTGGATATTTACGAATGGGACGGGCGCACAGGCCAGCGGCATCGCAAGAAGATCCTGGGCTTTCTGGGGCTACGTCGCCCATCAGGTGAGGATTTGCAGAAACTGCGCACATGGCTGGCCGCTGAAGTCTTGGCGCTGGATGTTCCATTCGAGCGATTGCAGGAATTGGCTGTTGAGTGGTTCGCCGGACAATCGCTGGCACCGCTTGATCCCTCGCCATTGGAACGGTTACTTCGATCCGCCATTCATGCTTTTGAGACTGAACTATTCCAATCCATCGCCAACCTGCTAAGCGCCGAAACCAAAACATCAATAGACAAACTATTGACGGTGGAAGAGCCAAACGTTAATGATGAAAATGGTGCCGTCGAAAATACTTCCATCGTCAAAGACGACGATCTTGGTTTGTCGCACCTCAAGTCCGACGCTGGCCGAATAGGCCTGGATAGCGTTTTGCAGGAGCTCGCCAAACTGGGCAGAATTCGCAAGCTTGCATTACCGAGCAAAGCATTGGCTGCGCTTCCCATCAAATGGTTACAAAAATACTGTCGCCGAGTCAGCACCGAGTCAAGTTGGGAATTGCGACGGCATCCGCCGGAAATACGCTACGCCTTGGCAGCGGCGTACTGCTGGCAACGAGAGCACGAGATCATCGACGCATTGATCGATTTGCTAATTCTAGTCATTCACAAGATCGGTGTTCGCGCCGAAAATAAGGTCGAGCAAGAATTGCTCAACGATTTACGCCGTGTGCGTGGCAAAACCAATGTCTTGTTCAAATTGGCGGAAGCGGCCATCGATGAACCTGATGGCATCGTCAAGGATGTATTGTATCCGGTGGTTGGATTGGAAACACTGAAAGACTTAGTCAAAGAATTTAAGGCCAGCGGTCCTGCCTATACCAAGGTGGTACATAAGGTCATTCGTTCCTCATACAGCAATCACTACCGCCGGATGTTGCCGCAGATACTTGATGCGCTGGAATTCCGTTCCAACAACACTGCTCACCGACCGGTGATTGAAGCCTTGGGTCTGCTCAAAACCTACCGCGACAGCACGCAACAATATTTCTCCGCCGACGATGTGGTGCCGATTGAGGGCATCGTCAAAGGCAAATGGCGCGACATTATTGTGGAAAAAGACAAGAATGACAAAGAGCGTATCAATCGCATCAACTATGAAATTTGTGTACTGCAAGCCTTGCGTGAACGGCTACGCAGTAAGGAAATCTGGGTTGCTGGCGCCGAGCGCTTCCGTAACCCGGATGAGGATTTACCCGCCGACTTTGAAACCAACCGCGCGGCCTACTATGAAGCACTTAAGCAACCACAGGACATCAAGGCATTCATCGACGGGTTGAAGAAAACGATGAAGGATGCCCTATGCATGTTGAACAAGGGAATGCCAAAAAATCCACGAGTCAAAATTCTTGATCGTGGCAAGAACCGTATTTGCATTACTCCGCTGGATGCGCAACCTGACCCGGAAAACCTCAAGCACCTGAAAGCCGAAATATTTGAGCGCTGGTCATCCACCAGCTTGTTGGATATCCTCAAGGAAGCCGATCTGCGGGTAGGTTTCACCGATTTGTTCCAGAGCAGCCGGCAACGCGAAACGCTGGACCGTGATACCTTGCAACGGCGCCTGCTACTGAGCCTCTATGCGTTAGGCACGAATGCCGGACTCAAACGAATCGCAGCCGCAGGACATGAGACGACTTATCAGGAGTTGCGTTACGTGCGCCACCGTTTCATCCAAAAAAGTACATTGCGGGCAGCGATTTCCCAAGTTGCCAATGCGACTTTCGCTGTGCGTCTTCCGGAAATATGGGGCGAAGGCACGACCACCTGCGCGTCGGACTCCAAGAAATTCGGCTCCTGGGATCAGAATTTGATGACCGAGTGGCATATTCGCTACGGGGGGCGTGGCGTGATGATCTACTGGCATGTCGAGAGTAAATCGGTCTGTATCTACTCGCAACTGAAACGATGCTCCTCCTCCGAAGTGTCGGCTATGATCGAAGGTGTATTGCGTCACGATACCGATATGGATGTTCAGAAAAGCTACACGGACAGCCACGGGCAGAGCGAAGTCGGCTTCGCTTTTTGTCATCTGCTCGGCTTCGATTTGTTGCCACGTCTGAAAGCCGTCGCTTCACAAAAGTTGTACTTGCCGGAAACAGACAGTGCCGGCAATTATTCCAATCTCACTGATATTTTGACGCGTCCAATCAAATGGGATTT
>JAUYMX010000370.1 GCA_030699345.1 Methylococcaceae bacterium | reverse complement strand
ATTCAGTCAGCGACGATCTATCAACAGGCTCACCTGTCATCAATATTTGGTGACAAATGTTTATATCCAACAGCAATTCACTAGCGGTCGCGTAGCGCTCACTGGGATCTTTCGCCAGCATTTTACTGATGACACGCACCACAATTTCCGGCACATCCGGGTTAAATTTTCGTGGATCGGGAATGTTTTTGGCGATATGTCTGTGGATCAAACCAATGGCATCGGACGAGGTAAACGGTGCGCGTCCTGTCAATAACTCAAAGAAGACCACCCCCAACGCATAAATATCGGCCCGTCCATCAATGCCGCGATTCATCCGCCCGCTTTGTTCCGGCGCCAGATAATCGATGTCTCGTGCCGACCCCACCTCATGTTCTGTGTCGTTGCCACATTGCGAGTTAGCCATGGCATAGCTAAAGCCAATCAGCTTCAGCTGATAAGACTCGCTATCTATCAAGATATTATCGGGATTGAGATTGCCATGAACGATGTCTCGTTCATGTATCGCCGCAATAGTTTCAGCCAACAACGTCACCAGTCGACACACCTCTTGGCATGGCAACATGCGTCCAGCCGCATAGGCGCGTAAGGTTTTGCCTGGAAAATATTCGCGCACCAGCAGTAAGCGTCTGCCGTGATCTTCCAAGGCCAATGCTTGGATAACGGCCGACATAGCCAATTGCTGTAAAATTTGATGTTCGGAACGAAAACTGGCGAGCATCGCCGGGCTAGGATGGCTGTCAGCCAGATATTTGACCACGACTTCGCGGCGATGCTGCATGCACTCGCCGCGATAGAGCCGATACCAGCCTCCATCCTGGATGCACTCGTTGATTTGATAACGATCTATTCCTAACAAAGCAGGGCTCTTTATTTTTGTCGTGAACCAAAAGCCTAACAGAAAAATAAATTCCTGCCGAAATTTACAGTCATTATCAACATCCTTGGCGTTGGCACATGGTGCTACCCATAACCAAAAACTCAGGTTTCAAAAGCAATCGTTGCCTGAGCGGAGCCGAAGCCGAAAAGTTAGTCTTTTGTTCACTTCGGCTCCGCTCAGCCAACGGTGATTCATCCATGAGCCGGTATTTTGATTGATTAAAGCCCTGTTAATGCTTAATCTGAAGAACTGTAATATGCCAGGATAAAAATGAAATTATTGATTATTGATGACAACGCCGATCAATGCGCATTAACCATTACCGCAATACGCAGCAAATTTACCGAAGTTGACATCGTCGCCGTCAGCACGGCTATCAGTTGCGAGGAAGCACTCAATCATGCTGATTTTGAACTGGTTATCTGTGAATTTAACTTAGCATGGACCGATGGCCTGACGCTGTTCAAAAAAATTCACAGCCGTTTTGCTTGCATACCTATCATTATGCTGACCGGCTTCGGAAATGAAGAGATTGCTGTTGCCGCCATGAAAATGGGCTTTGCTGACTACCTTAACAAACAAAACCGCCACTTGCTGGCGGAGTCTGTAGAGCGCTGTTTAGTTGAGTCGGCAAGCAATAGTCAATGTCCAAACTCTGTCGGCAACATACAGTTATGCGAAAAATGGGATCTTGCCATTTCCCGCTTAACCTCAGATTTTGCATATTCCATGCGTATAGCAGGCGGCGGAAATCCCGTTTTTGAATGGTGTAGCTCGCCGCTTAAAAAACTTATTCCCAACACTAACAAATCCATACTTAATGCGACTGAGCCACTGAGTGAATTTGGCTTACCGGTCCACCCCGATGATATCGCCATCGTTAAAAAACGCTTTGCGAATTTATTGGCAGGCAATGAAGATACCAGCCAATATCGAATTCTTTCCGCGCAAGGAGACATCAGATGGTTTAACGATCACGCCTTACCAATTCGTGATTGGCAGACAGGGCAAATAGTCCGCATCTATGGCGCAATACAAGATATTACCAATCGCCGCCTCACCGAAGAAAAATTGTATTTGATGCAACATGCCATGGATTCAAGTAATAACGGCATTGTCATTACCAACCTTGCCGATAGCGACTATGCCATTATTTACGCTAACGATGCCTTTGTCCGGATGACCGGCTATACCAGGGAGAAAATACTAGGCCGCAATCCTCGATTTCTGCAAAAAACAGATCGAGAGCAACCTGACCTCGATGAACTGCGAATGGCCTTAAAAAATAATCATGATGGCTATGCCGTGCTAAGAAATTACCGGCAAGACGGCAGTTTATTCTGGAACGAAGTTAACATTTCACCTATACGCAACCAATTAGACAAAATCACTCATTACGTCGGTATACAAAACGACGTCACTTGCAGAATAAAAATGGAAACTTTGCTCAGTAAGAGTGAAGCTAAATTACGTGCAATTTTGAATAACATTGCCGATGCTGTTCTCATTTCTGATGAACATGGCGTCATCGAATTGCTTAATCCTGCTGCAGAAAAAACATTTGGTTTTGCTGCGGGTGAACTCACCGGAAAAAATATTCGTGAGCTGTTACCTGCCCCAGATCGACTGCTAATCGACCTTGGCTTAACTCAACTGTCCGATCAAACTGCCGTTACCATTCAGCCCAGTACCAACATCAATGGTCTAAGAAAAGATGCGTCAACATTCCCTATAGATTTTGTGCTCAACAAAATTGATATTGACCAGCGTAAATTAATCATCAGCACCATTCATGACATCAGCGAATCTAAACTTTCCGAGCAACTATGTCGCAACTTATCCAGCCATTTAGAAGCCGCCACCGAACACGAAAAGACCCGCTTCGCCCGAGTAATGCGGGGTCAACTGGGCCGC
>JAUYMX010000369.1 GCA_030699345.1 Methylococcaceae bacterium | reverse complement strand
AACATGCAGCCTTTAAAATCCCTAGCTTACGCAACGTTGAGTTGACTGGACCATACATGCATAACGGTAGCTTGGCTAGTTTGACACAGGTTGTTGAGTTTTATGCCCGCCATGGCAATTTCAATAATCCTGAGATGAATGGATTTGTTATCGCCATCGGCCTTGCAAACAACCAACAAACCCAGGCAACCATGCCAGACTTAATCGCTCTGTTAAAAACCTTTACCGATGAGCGGGTGCGTTATGAAAAAGCGCCATTCGATCATCCAGAGGTCATTGTGCCCAACGGTCATGTCGGTGATGATGTGTTTGTTGAAGCTGGCAATCCATTGAGCCCGGTATTGGCAAAAGATGAACTACTGGTTGTTCCTGCAGTGGGTGCCAATGGCAGACAGGATCCATTACTACCGTTTGATCAACGACTGGCTCCGGCTCCGCAATAACATGAGTTAAAACATAAGCAATTTTGTATGTGGCTCTGTGTTGTGAGTAACCCCGGTTTTCGCCGGGTTTACTCAGCCAGTTACCAGATGATGCTCAATTAATTAACACAATCCTTACCCACTATTAACCATTTCGAAATGGATTTAACAATGAACACATACCTCACAAAAAAACACTTGGCACCAGCATTAGCAATGGTCTGCGTTACTCCATTCGCTATGCAAAATGCCCAAGCTGCGGCAACATTTAACAGCTACGCAACTGTTACTTACACCATTAACAGCATTACCAATCTAACTAATCCAAGCAATCCTTTAGAGCTGGATATTCTTGGTACATTTGGTCTACATCAGGATGAAGTTGAGCACTTTGAAATCGCAGGGGATGATGGCAGTGCAACTTTATCTCTGGTAGATCAAGGCCCTACAGCTCTATTTTCCCCAGCGCCAATTAGCTACTCCAGAACCTTTGGCCTGAATGGTTCAACCAACACTGGCGGCGATATTACCGCAAGTTATCTCGCGCTGTTTGACCTTGATTTCCTAAACAATTCAGCGACTGATAACTACAATGTTGACTTCACGCTCTCTTACTCACTAAGCGCTGCTGCAGCCGGTGACGCTGCGATTTCTGACGTCGCCATCGATTATGGCACTTTTGGAGATGCTACTTTTAATGGCCCCGCTTTTAGTGGGGCAGATAGTGTCAGCACCAACTGGGAAGAGTTAAGCCCTGCCCAGCTATCCTATTCACAAAATTTTAATTTCGATCTTGCCGCTGAAGGCTATACAGGACTGTCTGTCAGTGCGCGTATTTTTGGGTATGCCGATCAACCGGCTGCAGTCCCCGTTCCTTCTGCACTATGGTTGTTTGCTTCAGGATTATTAGCCATTCCCGGCATTAAAAAATCCAAAAAATCTGCATAATTTTTATATCAACTTTAGGGTGGCACTATAAGCTTTAGTGCCACCCTTTTTTGCTTTGGTGCCCTTCAACTAAACCGCTGAAAATTTCAGGCTTACAAAAGCACTATCGTAACTATTCGACACTGTTTGGATTTAATAAGTTCTGGTAAGTAACATTCTTATGTAGGGGCGAATTCATTCGCCCGGTCGGGCTAAATCGAATTTCAAGTGGCGGATGAATTCCCCCTAGATTGGATTCGCTGAATAGTTACACTATCTATCATGACCAACCGCTAAAGCATCAATCAGTAAATTTATTCCGCGCGATTTTAACTGCAAACCCGGAATGAATTTTGCCTATAAAAAGTGCGTTAAATAACACAGTTTAATTAATTACCCGTAAAGTTCACCCGAACAAATCAGCGAATAAAACTGCACGTATTTTCTGATCAATCCCTTGCCAAGTAACAAGCGGTAGCACTGCAAGCCATTAAACAAGAGCTTAAAATATCAGCGCTAAAAAACATATATCATTGATATTAAAGAAAATATACGAATTATTTTTTCAAAAAACCCAAGCCCCCTGCCTTAAAACGCATTAAATACGACCTAAAACCACTTCCTTATTTTGATTTATCACAGTCATATAGAATTTATTGATTACAAATAAATATTTGGCATAGAACCTGCTTTTATTTATACAGTGCAACCAAAACAGGGCTTATCTGTTCCGCTTGCACATTAAGTGTTGGGAAAAAGCCAAACCCGCCGTGAGGCGGGGTCGGAAAGTCAGGGGTCTTTAATTAAGACGGCCATGCTACCCCCGCATTAAAACTTTGACTTATTGTTTAATGAGGAAATTCTATGTCGTTTACCAAAACCAAATTAGCTAAAGCAGTGGCAATAGCTATTGCCGGCAGTGCCCTTGCAGTTACTGCAATATCAGACGCATCGGCGGCTACAACCACTATGTACAACCTGTCTACAGGTTCAGATGGCGCGACAATCCTTGACGCCAGCACCCCAAACCCGACGACTACCTTGGTCGACCCCATTAGCGGGTCGTTCATCTGGGCTTTATCGGGCGACACCGACGGCTGGGCCAACGGCGCCAATACTGGCGGCGGCACAGGAACTGCGGCCACTCAAACATGGGCCGGCACAGCCAGTCCAACCACTGCCGCGTTCGGCTATAACGGCGCCCACTTGAACTGGGGCTTGAACATCACCGGCGGTCAAGGTGGCACTGCCGAAATTTCAACCTTTGATTCGAAGGCTCGTTATGGGGTCTACGCCGACATCGACACTGCCAAGGGCGCTTGGTCCGCCACGAACACCGGTGCGGTCTTCGGCGGATGGCGCCATGACCTGGACGTCGGCCTGTTCAAGTCGGACGCCACCGGCCTGGTCACTCTGACCGCACAAGGCATCATGCAGCCTAACAGCAACTTCGGCTTCACGATCTTCCAGGGCGTGGATAGCGTGACTAGTTACGGCCATCATGGACAATGGAATAACAACAACAACGCAGGGGGCATTACTTCAGCTTCCGCGTTCGGCGGCGGAGCAGGCTCACTTACTGCTAGCTCTATCGTCGCCTACAGCGTCGGCAGCATCGCCGCCTTCGGCAACAACCCTACTCAGAACCTTAACTCCATCAGCTTCAATGCCACGGCAGGTCAGATCTACACGATCGCTCTCGGCGGTTACCGGAATGGCGATTGGACCACCACCAACGACGGCTACAAGCTAACCGTTTCGCAAGTGCCAGTTCCCGGCGCGGTTTGGCTGTTTGGTAGCGCCATGGCTGGCTTGGTTGGATTTGGACGTCGTAAAAGCAAAAGCGCCGCTTAATATCGTTTAAGCGCTAAAGCTGTTTGCATCGGCAAGCAGTTTGTCTCAAAAAACCCGCAGCAGCTGCAGCTGCTGCGGGTTTTTTATTTTTATGATTTTTTCAGGTGTTAACTTAAACACGTCAGTAAACTCAGCGTACTGAGCACATTTAAATGATTTATCGTAACTATACCGAATCCAATGTAGTGGCAAATTTATTCGCCTGATGAATTTCGATGCTGTCCGACCGTGCGAATGAATTCGCCCCTACGTCACAATGTTACTTACCTAAAATCTTCGTAACTATTCAGTCTCTTGATCGAGCCGTCATGCGTAGGCTGGATAAGCGCTAGCGCATCCGGCAAATGCGGTGGATGCGCGTTGCTTATCCACCCTACACAATAAACGCATAGCCTCTCTCAGATTAAAGACTGAAT
>JAUYMX010000363.1 GCA_030699345.1 Methylococcaceae bacterium | reverse complement strand
ATTCATAATCATTTTCAATGGAAATACCGCCACCAACATCTACCGCTGCCTCATCCCACTCGTAGCCTAGCTTAAAATCCCCCTGCTTACGCGTCTCCGGTGAGGCTGAAGCTAAAACATGAGTGAGCTGATTATTTATAGAACCGGGAGACAATTCCCCGGTTGAAGGATCAGATTTTACTTCTAGGATATTTGAATTTTTATCCAGATAAAAACTCGTAACCTCCCCTGCGATAGGGGATGCGCCAGTGACTGCGGTTGACGCGCTGTTGTACCGAGCCCGATTGCCCCTGACAATAGCAGGCGCAGTACCAACTGGCGTAGCGCCTGACCAGGTGTCTTGAGTGTAATTGAACGAGAACTTGATACGGTCAGTAAGTGAAATTCTAGAGCTGCCATGCAAACTATCTACCTCAATAGGGTTTAAATTATTGGGTAATTTTGAAATGCTTTCAGTCTGTGTAGCAAGATTACTAACAAAACCATAAATATCCCGCTTGCCTTCTTGGTAATGGCTGTACTGGAAATCGACACTGTCTTCTTCGGCGTGAGCGGGGGATTGCAGTAAGCCAGGAAGCACCAAGGCGGCCGCTGTCAGTGCTTGCAGAGGTGATGGGACTGTTCTGACAGCCCCATCACCATTTGAGATGATATGGGTACCGGAATGACGGTTTGATTTAAGAACTAATTTTTTAATAACAGCCACAACCGCCTCCTTGCGCAGCATTGCTACCTGCAGCCGCCTCGCGGCTGCCGTAATTATGAGCCCGTAACGCACTTTGTAATGGATAGGGGTCTGACGCCATTTGCGGTTTGGCAAGGTTGCCACGTTGCCAGGGTTGGACAGGGGCGCAGGCGGTGAGGATGGAAACTAAAACAAATATCAAGGCAGGATGGTTTGGAGTCATTCAGGTGTCTCATTGAGATGTATATGTTTTTTCTTACTTTTTGGTTAAAGAGCACCTTAAAAAACCCTGAGCTTCGACAGGCTGAGTGCAAACGGTATCTTATAAATCAACCTATTGCGTTCGTGGTGAGCTTGTCGAGCCATAAATGTGACAGGTTTTTCGGGGTGTCCTAAAGTGAAAAAACTTATGTAGTCCAAAAAGGACTTTATGGTTTTTTTAAACAGCGGAAAAAAATTGGCAATCCCGATGGATTGCCAGTCTTATCCAACAATGCGCTACCTTTTACCTGGACGAAAGGGGGTATCTTTGAACTCTTTCGCCTAAATATACGTTCAATTGAAAGTTGCAAAACACATCCAATTTAGAGGGCAATAACCGCGCAAATTCTACTGTTTAACTATTGATTAATGATTGTTATTGAATCACCACCAGTCGTGTATGGACTCGCCAAATTAATAGGGGCAACGCCTGTACCAGTGTGATCTCCAAATCCTACAGCTGCGACTACACCAGCTTTTGTGGTTTTTTCGCAATGAAACGTTGCCGTGTAGGCGTTCGATGCGGCGGAGCTATGGGTTATCGCGAAAACATAATTACCGTTACCATTGGCTAAGCTAGCAAATGAGCTAGAAGCTCCAACTGCAGTAGTAGTAGATTGGGCATTTCCTATTCCACTTAAGTCGTATTTCCCCAGTGAAATCTTCACTATATTTGTTGCTGAGTCTGTTTTTTGTACCTTGCCGACAAAACGTGCCGCCGCGCCAAGAACCTCTCCTGAACCTGCTGGAACACCAACCGTCCAGCTAAAACAAGTGGTATGGTGAACGTCGACGTTGGTAGCGCTTGCAGACCCTAGCGTACTCGTTACAGTATGAGCGGAGCTTGCTCCTGAAAACCCAACCGCCGATAACAAGAAAGCAGACATTACAGCAGTTTTTACGTATTGATTTTTCATGTAAAATTTCCTCGTGGCATAGCCACATTGCTATTGATAATAAAGACAGAATCACATCACTCCCGATGCTATATTTGTCTGGGTTCTCCCTTTTCTTCTTGCAGCGAAGAAAGGGGCAATGGTGACTCCTTGTCGCCAACTGATTTCAATAACTGATTACCCTTTCGGGTTTTCAGTTATTGAGATTCTTTTTTGCTATCAGAACTTGTTTATCGTGTCTGCTTTCTCTTAATTTCTGCCAGCTTTGCCGCCGCATAATTACGCACATCGGCATTTGTATCAGCCAACGCCTGTTGTAATATTTCAACGTCCCCAGCTGCGTGGTCTACTGCAGACATGCGTACCGAAGCGTCTTTGTCACGCAATGCATGGTTTAAAATCTCGGCAGCGTTATCTTTATCCAAGTTCACCATTGTCGACACCGCATGTCCTCTGATATTGGCGTCTTTGTCGGCCATCGCATCTTCTAGCGTTTTGCGAACATTAGGGTCAGCAATGACTCCACCTGAAGCGAGATTAGCAATAGCCTCGCCGCGTTGTACGGGATCTTTTGATTTTGCTTGCTCCAGAAGCAAGTCGGATTGTTGTTGCAATGCTTGATCCATTTGTACTTGCTCTTCCGACGTAGGCTGTTTTTCAACGGCTACCTGAACTGGTGTCACTGCGGGCTCAACTGTCACCGCCTGACAACTGCCGACGCTGGAGCCTAACAACCAAAATTCTGCAGGCTTATCTTTTTGAGCTTTGTGGGCCACCAGCCCAACTTGTTTAGCGAGCAGGCAATCCATGATTTGGCTGACGTTTTCGCCTATGCAG
>JAUYMX010000362.1 GCA_030699345.1 Methylococcaceae bacterium | reverse complement strand
GCTAAAACACACTTTTCTCTTAACTTACTGGGTAATAATTATGGCTTTTGTAGTCACTGAAAACTGTATCAAATGTAAATTTACTGACTGTGTCGATGTTTGCCCAGTCGATTGCTTTCACGAAGGCCCAAACTTTTTAGTCATTGACCCGGATGAATGTATTGATTGCACATTGTGCGAGCCAGAGTGCCCAGCTAACGCTATTCACGCCGAAGATGAAGTGCCTGAAGGCCAAGAGAATTTTATTGAATTGAACGCAGAATTATCCAAAATATGGCCAACCATTACAGAAGTAAAAGCACCTCTGCCTGATGCAGAAGATTGGAACGGCAAAGAAGGCAAACTCGATTTACTAGAGAAATAATTACTCCCTTTAGACAATCATGAACTCCTCAAAGCGTCCCAGACTGAGGAGTTCAATCCCACTACAAAACCGTCACCACCAACGCAAAGACAAAAACAAATATCACAAATAACGTAAACCGTGCCTTGGTATTTAGTCCGGCTATCGCAACTTTCACCTCATTCTTCAACGCCGCTTTAACATCCTCCGCGCCAACAATACGCTTTAATCGCCCGCGCCAGGATCGCCTTTCTTCGTCAGCTTCTTCTGCAGCAATCAATTCGATAATTTTTGAATAGAATCTGCCGCATACCGGACACACTGTAGCCCCTGGCAAACGATCGGCTCCGCAAGTAGGACATTTACTCATCGTTTTCTCCCTCGTTTATTTCTTGTCTTCATTAACGTACCGCCTATCTTACCGCTAACATCCACCCACAGATGCGGTAGACCCAAACATTGAAGCCAGGCCGGGCCTTGTTCTTCTTTCAGCATAGCAATAGTAGAAGCACTACCCGCCACCACGCAAAAATCACCGACTACCGTCACAGCCGCCAGTTTTCTCACCGGCCAGCCGGTTTTTGGATTCAGCACATGACCATAACGCACCCCGGCAACTTCAATACAGCGTTCATAATCACCGCTACTGGCCACAGCGCCGGTGCGCAATGACAATGTATCCAGCGTTACCCCCCTCTTACGAGGATCGGCTACCCCAACTAGCCAGGGTGCGCCATCCGGACGTGGGCCGATAAGTTTGATGTCGCCGCCCAAATTAATCAGACCATGTTTAACGCCATGCTGTATACACAAAGTAGCCGCTCTATCCACTGCATACTCCTTAACCACGCCGCCTAAATCCAACTCCATGCCAGAGACTGGAAACGCCAACACAGCCCCATCCCAACTAACTTTTTTCCAGCCAACTTTATCGAGCAAGCTTTCAATTTGACTTTGATCAGGTAACTGGCCTCGGTCAAAGCGCCAAGCTTGCCGCAAAATACCCGAGGTAATATCAAACAAGCCATCGCTTTGTTGATAACAGGTTGCCGCATAATTTAACAAGCCTGCAGTTTCAGCGTCGATCGTAATCGCACCGCCCACTGCCGCCGCCCGATTGATGGCAGATAAAAAGCTGTCTTCCCGATAACGGGAATACAAAGCCTCAAGCCGCTGCACATCGGCGATGACAACATCTACAACCTGCCGGGCTTGGGCTTCATCTTTAGCAAATAACTGGATTTCACACGGGGTACCCATGGCATTAAAGCCAAGGCGGCAAAATTTGGGGTTAGACGAAGTGGGGATCAAAATGATTTTTTACTGGGTTAAGTGTCGTAGGATGGGTAGAGCATCGCGAAACCCATCATTATCAGCATGGGTTTCACTGCGTTCTACCCATCCTACGAGCTTCCCTAATTCAATTGTAGGGGCGATTTTAATCGCCCTGGGCGAATGAATTCGCCCCTACAACACGATTGTAAATATGGATAGATTACAAATAATTTCCCTGTTTCGCTTGATAAGGATTTTCCCGTTCGCTCCGAGCCTGTCGAAGGATGGACGGGGAAATCCGGGCTCTCGCCGCGCCAAACCATTCATACTTCGACGGTGCTCAGCACGAACGGTTTGACGGAAAAGTCACTGCGGGAAATTATTTTTAGCGAAATCCTAAGTCGCGACGAAGGCGTCGCTCCCACTTGATATTTACTTGCTACTGTCAAAGCTTAAAAACCATAACTCCAGGTCGCGTTCAAGGTGCCATTGCGTTCAAGTTGATAGCCGTTGACATCATCTTCAACCGGTTGCAGCCATTCCACGCTAAACGTATTACCTGCAAGCGAACCGCTCGGAATGGTCGCATTCAGACCGAAACCCACATCCCAGTAACGACCGCCGTAGTTTTTAGGATTATCCATTGAGCCTTCTTTGGGGTTGACGTCACCCATATCCGCAAGAGTAGCATCCCCCCCCTCTTCTGAAGTGTCCCCGATTACTGCATTAAACTGATGCTGAACAGCACCTTGAACCGTATAAATACCCCGTACCGATGCAGATAGCCAATTAAACAGGCTGTAGCTACCCCACGCGGTAGATTGAAGTTGGTCACCAAAAGCAAAACCTGCTTGGTTTCTATTTTCCAGGCGTTTAGTACCGTTGACTTGCGCGCCCCAAGACCAGTCATCGACTTTTCCTGTGTACGTAATACTGGGTTTAAAATCCCAGGTACCGCTACCCAACTGCATCCCATAATGAATATAGCCTTCATCTTTGCTATGCATGCGCTTAAGCTTTATGTCGACAGTACCGGTAGGTGCAGTAACACCCACGCCCATATTGATGTCATGCCCAGCACCTTGATACAACTTGAACATTGCATACAAGCCGGTATCACCGACACCGCCGGTTTCATGACCTCCGTGTAAATGATCGCGATTGACATCCGGCGTTACACCACCCAGCGATCGGACCTTCATATCCATGTCCATAAACTGCGGCATGACCATCAGGTTAAGCCAGCTGGTAGGTGCGTACATAATATCCAGCATGTGCATGTGCATATTCATAAATGCCGGCGACGTCCGGCAAGTTAAGCCCGGCTCAAGATTGCAACCCTTACTGACAATATCCTGGTCAGCAGCAAATTCGTTCTCATGCAACATTCGGCCATCCTGGCGGCTGTACATATAACGATAACCGACCATAATATCGCCCGGCGTGGTCATCACATGGCCAAACATGACGCCTGCAGGTAACGGCGCACCGTGATTGTGATGCATAGCATGATGATCATGTTCGCCGCCACTCATCGCACGCCCCACTGACTCCAAGTTAACTTTTAATGCGGCATTGGCGGTGTAATAGCTAAAATCGGCATAATCGCTCTCGCCGCCACTGCCCAGCTTAAACGAACCCTTGTGATTGTAATATTCAAAACCTGCTTCCAAGGTTAAGCCCTTGGCGAACTGCTTGGTTAACACCAAGCCGCCACTGAGCGCTCCGTAGCCGGATAATCTGTGGTCACTTGAAAAATGAGCGGGGAGCTTACTGGCATCGTATGGAGTTTCTACTGTATTGTCGTCAGCATCCTGCTTAAAACTTTTTTTCGGCTGCTTGGAGATAAGATATGGTGTGTAAAAATCTGCAGCATCTTGAGTGTAATAGCGCAGCCGCGGCGTCACCGTCCAACCAGACCCCAAAGGTTGGACCCAGTCGGCTTCGAAAGTATGGGCGTCAATGCCCCAATCATCATGAAAAAACCGGTAATCAAAATGCAACGCAGCATCCAGAGGATTAATATATTGTACGTAACCAGTGCTGAAGTTCCATTGATCACGCACATTGGGGCGTTGCTCAAGGAATGGCTTAATGCTACCAACATAAGGAATAGTCGAACTTGGTACACCATTGAATGGGCCAATTTCATCATTAGCCAAGGGATCTGCTGATTCCACAAAAAACACACTAACAACCTTATAAGGGTTTGCCATATAGCCGGTACTACGGGTGTAACCCGCGCCGAATTTAACTAGCGCATCTTTGTAGAGAATTTGTGTCAAGCCTAAATTTGCCGCCCAATCTTGACGGTTGCCGCTAAGAAGATGCCCTTGCGTCCCATCATCTAAGGGCTTCAAATATTTTGGCGTGTAAGCACTCGCATCAATATAGCCAAACGCATCATGATCCATCCTGGCATTAGTGTCACTATTGGTATAGCTGACCCCACCCGTCAAGCTGGTTAGTTTTTGATTAAAATCTAAACGTCCGCCGATGTTGCCAAAGCGTGATTCATAGTCTTTTTCAATAGAAATACCGCCCCCTACGTCTATTGCAGCCTCATCCCACTCATAACCCAATTTGAAGTTGCCTTCTTTACGGGTTTCCGGTGAAGCTAATGCCATAGTATGTGCTAGTTGTTTGTTTACACCCAGACTAACCACATCTTCAGCAAGACTCACACTAGCAGGATCCACATTAAGCGGATTGAGTTGGCTGTCAAAATAAACGTATTGTCCATTTCCTGTTTCAACATAAGGTGAGGCCCCAGCCACCACATTATTTTGCTGGTATTGTTGATTACCTTGTCGAACAGATGGCGCGGTAGTAATCGGTGTTGCCCCGGACCAAGTATCTTGAATATAGTTAAATGCAAACTTAACCCGGTCGGTTAAGCTGATTTTTGAACCGGCCTGCAGGCTATCAACGGAAATCGGATCAAACTGACTTTTAACATCGCCCAGCTTGCGATGGCTTTCCTCATAGCGACCGTATTGAAAAGAAAATTCATCTTCATCGGCTGCCTGGGCAACCCCAAGCATGACACCCGGTAACAGCAAGGCAGCAGCGGTAAGTGACTGTAATGGATTAGGTGTGTTCGCCTTGCCCAAGCGCTTGTTTTTACTTTTAATAGCAGCCACAACCACCTCCTGAAGCGGAACCGCCAGCACCGGCGGCTTCACGACTGCCATGACTGTGACCACTCAATTCAGTCTGTAACGGATGCGGATCTAAAGCCATTTGCGGCTTAGCCAGATTGCCGCGCTCCCAGGGTGCGACAGCACAACCGGTAAAACTTACCGCCAGCGGCAAGATGATTAAAAGTAACTTCATTGCTTGGTCTCTAAAAAAATTCGGTACTCACTATGCCTCAAGGCAATATTGTCGACTAATCAAAACCCAGTGGGAGCGACGCCTACGTCGCGATTTTTTGACTTCGGCCGCGACATAGGCGTCGCTCCTACAAAAATATTTTCCTACTCCGAGGCAACCGGCTCTGCCAGCAATCGCTCGACTGAGGCCCTAAACTCTTCGGCTTCGCCAGGACGAAAACCTAAATGCGTTTCCCGAATCACGCCATTACGATCAATCAAAAAAGACGTTGGCATGGCTTTTACCTCAAAATCTTGAGCGCATTGCTGGGCAGCATCCAAGACTATCGGAAAATTAGGCGATAATTTGGTTAAAAATTCCTGGGCATCCTCAGTATTTTCATCCAAATTGATGGCAAGTACCTGCAAGCCCTTACTTTCCAAGTCTTTATGCAGCGTATTCATAAATGGAAACGACTTGGCACATGGCCCACACCACGAAGCCCAAAAATCGACATAAACCACTTTGCCTTTAAATTGCTGCAAATCAAAATGTCGGCTTTTATCCAGAGACGTTAATTGGCATGAGGGTGCTGGGCGTCCGTTATCAGCAGCAATAACAGTGATGGAATGTGACGCGGCGAGCGCGACAAAAACATAGGAAATGGCAAGTTTAAAATTCATGATTAGCGTTCTGTGAATTGCGTTGCGGCAAGTAGTGTTCGTAAAAACTGAACATAGATTGATTTAATAGCGAGTGTACAGAGCTAAGCATTATAAAACGACAAACGTCCGTTTAAGAACGAACGTTTGCAGTTAAAAGCTATTTATTGGTTTTGCAAACGAACAATACCTGTTGCAGTGTGGGCTCCAGCTGCAGATTCACAGTGGTATATAAAAGCATAACTCTCAGCCGCCAGGCCTGTATGATTAACTAGGACAGTATAAGCGCCAGCGCCACTGCCGACAGGTGGCGTTAGTGAAACTAACGGACTGTAGGCTCCATCACCACCGACAGTATCAGTAGTGGTGACCGCCTTAGCGCCCTTAAAAATCTGCAAACTCATAATTGGTCCACTTGGCCCCTGATCATCAAGTTGCGCGATTAATTTAGCTGAATCAACACCGCAGGATATCTGATACAGATCAGTCGCTCCGGCACTAGCCGAACCAAGTAAAGAGCCTATTTGATCATGCGCCGATACCAATCCGGTTTGGCTGACACCCAAAATCAAGGCTGCTGCTAATAGATTATTTTTATAAAACGAAGTTTTCATAATGGTCCTTGGTAATTTAATTTTTAAAATTTCGCAGCTTTGACTGCTTTACACAGCTCAGCACGATTAGTTTTGGTAGTATTTTTATTGTTTGGACAGAACATCCAGTTTTAATTGCGCCAAGTCGCGCACACCAACATCTTTGTCTTGCAATGCCTGCTGTAACAATGCTGTATCAGACTCGATATTATCGACTGCCATCATGCGAACCCCCGCATCACTGTCCTGCAGGGCTTGTTGCAATTGCCCGCTTACTGCTGCCTCCCCTTCTCTAAAAGCTAAGGCATTTATTGCTTGAGCCCTAACTTGGGCACTTTTATCTGATAAGGCTTTTTCTAACGCTGTGCGCACGCTTGCATCATTTCCGGAGCCTTCATCCACCGCCAAATTAGCGATGGCATCAGCCCGTTCATTAACACTTTTAGCATTGGCTTGACGTAACAACAGCTGAGTAGGGCTGACATTATCGGCAATGCCATTTTCACCGGCTAACTTACTGTTTGCTGCTGCTCTACCCGAGGAGCAACCTCCGGCATTATCTTGAGCATGTAACGATGAGCCAAGTATCCAGACTTCTTCAGGATTTACCGGCTGTCCAGACGCTACTGCCTTATTTTCCGGATAGCGAAATGCCATATCAACATTTTCTCCTAATAAGCATTCCAGCACTTGCTTGGCAGTTGCACCCACACAAGTGGCAGTAACCGGTACTTTCGGCAAAACTGAGTAATGCAGCTTTATGCCAGTTTTTAAGGCAATTTCATCAAGCAGCTTAGCCAAATCGGCTTGTTTTGCTTCTACCTGAAGTGCGGTATTAACCGATGGATTGGCGTTTACCACCCACTGCTCAATTTCTGCACTTTGCGTAATGGACCAATGACCTAACAAAATACCTATTAAACAAATTTTGGCGTTTGACATAGCGAAAGTACCAACATTTCAGTAGACATCACGACATGTGGCTTGATAATTAGACGAAGCCGTCCGGCTAAAAAGCACCTGAACGACTTCTCTGCAATTTAAGCGGCTATCGCTGATCTTTTTTTGCGACCAACCACACCCAAACCGGCAAGCGCTGATCCCATTAACCACACGGCGGCTGGTACAGGCACTTCAGAAGGGGCGCCAACAACAGCCAGTGAACCGGCTGTCGCTTTAATGGTTATATCGTGTGTATATGGGATTGATTGAAATATTTCATGATCGACCCAAGTAATGCCATTGGATAATTTATTGCCAGAAGTAGGAAGATTGGCAGATGATCCGCCAGTAGGAAATGCAAGATCATTGGTTAAAAAAGCCACATAGGAGCCAATATCAAAGTTTTGCCTTACACCAGCATCAGAAATACCTTTTAACGTTGAATCCTGATAGCCGGTGATATGCACCCCGAAAATATTAAAGGCCGTATTATTATCTATTCGCTGCCCTTCTTGATTACCGGCAACCAAAGTCCAATCCGTACCCGCATCATCCTTTTTGAAAACCCATAAGTCAGTTTCTGAACCTGGAACGTCTCTATCATTAGTATAAATATCCAGGGAACCTGCGGTACTGACATCAAAATGATACGCCGCTACGTGTGCTTCCCAGCTAAGAAGATTACCGTCTTCATCATATGTTCCAAAATTA
Source organism: Methylococcaceae bacterium (assembly GCA_030699345.1). Lineage (GTDB taxonomy): Bacteria > Pseudomonadota > Gammaproteobacteria > Methylococcales > Methylomonadaceae > JABFRC01. The sequence goes on along the minus strand of JAUYMX010000362.1, from coordinate 694 downwards.
GTAATTGTGCCTGTCGCTGTGCCAACGCCATGATCACCATTACTCCAGGTGATTGCGGGCTCATGAATTGTAAATGGGTCTCCACCAACAGGTGTCAAAACTTCATGTGCATAAGCATTTGCAGCAGTTAGCCCCAGCAAGGCGGCTGATAAGATTAAAGATTTTTTCATAGTTATCCCCGTAATTAAAAAAGAGTTGCGCGTTTAGTGACTGAATTGAACGATTTATCGCGACCCAGTCGCTTTAAGAACAAGCACCTAACATGCCATCATTTTATTTATCGGCAATATTTCTACCCATCCTCCCGCTGAGGTAGTAATTTGCTTGAGTCGCTGCATTATAAATTATTTACCCTACTTCTAATTATTCTCCGCAGGGTTGGTTTTATAGAAAAAAACAGGCCATATAGCCCGCCAAAAATACGTTAAATAACACAGTTTAATTAAAATACAGTTTCTGTCCGTATCGAGAAGTTAGCCAATTCTTTGCTTTATCAGGACTTCTGGAAAAATCACATCCACCTCCCGACTTCGTCTAAAATGCGCCTTTTTTTTCGGCATACTGACTATGACTAAAGATATTCGTATTGAAAGATGGAGCGGTGCGGCGCTGGAGAAATTTATTCCGGAACTTGCCAGACTCAGAATTGAGGTGTTTAGGGACTTCCCTTATTTGTATGACGGCGATTATGAAT